>NZ_JBUDGD010000105.1:0-7581 GCF_055484735.1 Pseudomonas sp. 15C
GGGACTGATTCATGACCAGCGCCGGACGCGCTATCTGAACCAAAAAGGCATTGAAGTCGTGCGCTTCAGTAATCTTGAGGTGATGCAGCAGATGGGCGAATCAGAATTGCGGCGCGTCTGAAAAAGCCCTCACCCTAGCCCTCTCCCGGAGGGAGAGGGGACTGATTGGGGGATATTTCAGAAGTGTGTCAACTTGAGAGTTCTAATTTGAATCCATGATCGACGCGGTATGTCAGGTCGACATACATCCCGCTGACAACGCGGTCGGCCCCCTCTCCCTCCGGGAGAGGGCTGGGGTGAGGGCTGCGCTCTCACGCCGTACACCAAACCAGCCACAAACAAAAACGGGCCTGCATTCGCAGGCCCGTTCTCATTGGGGTGGCTTATGAAATCAGCGCATCAACTGTTGATCGCTGCCTGTTCGTTCTCGTCAAATTCTTCTGCCAGCAACTTGTCGTTGGCTTTGCCGGTGAATGGCACTACCGCAGCGCGTGGTTTACCTCGCAGTTTGCCGAACAGGTGATCCAGTTTGTGCTCGAGTTTTTCGGCAGCGCCGTCGATCGCCTGCTCCAGCGAATCGGCTTTATGGGTCACGGAAATCGGTTGATGGCCTTTTGGCCGCGCCTCCAGTTGGCAGCGCAAGTCATGGGGACCTGGTTTCTCGCCGTTCTCGTCGCTCAGGTGGACTTCGACACGGGTCAGGTCTTCTTCATAACGGTCGAGCGTGCTCTCAATAGTTGTACGTACCCACTCCTCCAGTCGCTTACTGCTTTGAATATGGTTATCGCTGTTGACTTGGATTTGCATAGTTCATCCCTTATTTCAGCTAGCTCGCAAGGGGCCTGGAACAGGATTTCGTGACCCCTTGATTACAACAATCGGCCCGAGCGGCGAACATTTCAACCCCTGAAAAAAGATAAATATTCATTCGCAAAAAAAGCCGGACAACCGAGCGAAGCGCTGGTAAGGTCGGGAGTTGGGTCGCCCTGCGCCCCGGCAAGGTTTGCTCACAATTGCCCGTCATTCAGCGGGTGCAAGCTGCGGAAAATCCCCGCCTCCTCTACCAGCCAGTCATGCACTGCTCGTACGCCCGGATGGCTCAGCGCCCCCGGCGCATACAACAGCACGTAACGTTTGTGATTAGGCACCGACAGGCCGAACGGCACGATCAGCGCGCCGCGCTCCAGTTCGTCGTTGAGCAAAGTACGTCGGGCAATCGCCACGCCCATGCCGGCAATAGCCGCTTCGATGGTCAGGTGATTGCGATTGAAGGTATGCCCGCGCCGCACATCCGCGCCTTCGAAGCCGACCGCGTTCAGATAAAACTCCCACTCGGCGTATTCATAGCTGCCGCGCCACGCAGTCATGTCGTGCAGCAGCGGGAAATGCAGCAGATCCGCCGGCCCGTGCAACGGCGGCCGCCCGCGCAACAGGCTCGGCGCGCACACCGGAAAAATCTGCTCGTCAAGCAAGGCTGTGGATAACAATCCGGGGTAGCTGCCGTCGTTCAGATCGATCGCCAGATCGAATTCGCCTTCGTGCAGCGGCACGCTGCTGTCCTCGGCAACGAGGCGCAACTGAATGTCCGGATAACGCTGTTGCAGGCGTGGCAGACGCGGCGTCAGCCATTTGCTGAGAAACGACGGAATCGAGCGCACACGCAGCGTTCCGCTGATCATCCCGGCATCCAGCCGTCGCAATTCCGCATCGATGCTGCCGTAGGCTTCGTTGACAGTAATCGCCAGGCGCTGGCCTTCAGCACTCAGCTCCACGCCGCGCGCGCGCCGATGAAAAAGACGAAACCCCAACCGCTCTTCGAGTTGGCGAATCTGCTGGCTCACCGCACCGGGGGTGATGTGCAGTTCTTCGGCACAACGGGTGAAGGACAGGTGCCGTGCGGCACAGGAAAACACCTGCAGCCAGACATAAGTCTGCGCATGCAATTGACGGCTCATGGTTTAGTCCTGCTAAAGGCTTTCTTAGGAAGTTTCGTTGGTCACCTCGGACCGAGGCAGGCAGTATCGCCGACATTGCGCTTGTCCGACAAAAAATGGCAGCGATTCCTCCTCCATTGCTTGTAAGGGTTTAGCATGGCTATCAGTGTTTTCGATCTGTTCAAAGTAGGCATCGGGCCGTCCAGTTCCCATACCGTGGGTCCGATGCGTGCGGCGGCAACGTTTGCCCAAGCCTTGATTGATCAGGATTTGCTCAATGACGTACGCCGCGTCGAAATCCGTTTGTACGGTTCGCTCTCGGCCACCGGCGTCGGTCACGCCACCGATCGCGCCACGGTCATGGGCCTGATGGGTGAGTGGCCGGACAGCATCGATCCGTCGACCATCGACGCCCGCATTCAACAACTGCGAGAAACCGGCCAGCTGTCCCTCGCCGGCCAGCAAACCATTGCTTTCGACTGGCAGCGCGATCTGCTTTTGCTGGATGAAAGCCTGCCCTATCACCCCAACGCGATGTCGCTCACAGCCTTTGGCGTGACCGGCGAGTTGTTCGAGCAAACCTATTATTCGGTTGGCGGCGGTTTCATCATCGAAGCCGCTGAAGCCGAATCCGGCGTGGCCCCAAGTGGCGACGTTGAATTACCGTACGATTTTTCCAGTGCCGCGCAATTGCTGTCGCTGTGCAAGCAGCACAACCTGCGCGTGTCCGAGTTGATGATGGCCAACGAGCGCGCCTGGCGCAGCGATGCCGAGATCCGTCAGGGCCTGTTGCACATCTGGGCGGTGATGCGCGAGTGCGTGGAAAAAGGCTTGAGCCACGAAGGCATCTTGCCGGGCGGGCTCAATGTGCCGCGCCGCGCGGCGAAGCTGCATCGCAGCCTGCTGGAGATCGGCAAGCCGAATGTGATCAGTTCAACGCTGTCGGCCATGGAGTGGGTCAACCTGTTCGCCCTCGCCGTCAACGAAGAGAACGCCGCCGGCGGGCGCATGGTCACCGCGCCGACCAACGGTGCCGCCGGGATCATTCCAGCGGTGCTGCATTACTACATGAAATTCAACCCGGACGCGTCTGATGATGATGTCGTCGCGTTCTTTCTGGGCGCGGCCGCCGTCGGCATTCTGTGCAAGAAAAACGCCTCGATCTCCGGCGCCGAAGTCGGTTGTCAGGGTGAGGTGGGTTCGGCCTGCGCGATGGCTGCGGCGGGTCTGGCGGAAATCCTCGGCGCTACTCCGGAGCAGCTGGAAAACGCCGCTGAAATCGGCCTCGAGCATAACCTCGGCCTGACCTGCGATCCGGTCGGCGGACTGGTGCAGGTGCCGTGCATCGAGCGCAACGCGATAGCCGCGGTCAAGGCGATCAATGCCACGCAAATGGCCCTGCGCGGCGATGGCAATCACTTCATTTCACTCGACCGGGTGATCCGCACCATGCGCGACACCGGCGCCGACATGCACGACAAATACAAGGAAACCTCGCGCGGCGGCCTCGCCGTGAACTGGGTGGAATGCTGATCGAGCGGCCTGCACCGTCAGCGACCATCGACGCGTTCCTGCCCTGAAAACGCGCCATAAAAATAGGCGAGCCGCAGCGCTCGCCTTTTTTGTTGCCGTGTTTATTGTTCGACAATTTTTCCGGCATGACCCTTGCTGTACCCCCTGTGAGGCAAACGGACTTTGCGAACCTCAGCGAACGAGATGCCAATGGTCTGGAATGGCGAACCAACCCGATCATGGCCGGTCAACAACTGCACGTTCAATCAGGCGGTGACGCATCATGGACAACCCATTTCAGATCATTACCGATGCTTTCGCGCCGGACTATCAGATCAACCTGAGCATTCAGGGGCTGGACGGCAGCATCATGCTGACCCTGTCCAACGGCGGCCGGATCGTCGCCAAACGCATGATCAGCGCCGAACAGCGCAATGATCCCGAGCGTTTGAAGCGACTGGTGCAAAGCATCCAGTTCGGCATCGCCATCGAGCAGGGCCACAGCGCCATGTCGATTCTCGAAGCCATGACCAACGGCGCCGGGCTCACCCCGCCACCGCCAGTCAAAGGCCAGCCGGGCCAATCAGCCGGGCTTTAAAGTTCACCCTTTTCGACTTCCGGATGCTCGCTCGAACCCGTGCCGATCTTGCGCTGCGGGTTCTCGATCTTCACTGACGGGAATTGCGACGAGGCGTAACGCACCACCAGGATCGCAAACGCCAGCAACAGAATGCCGCCGCACAGGTAGATGATGCCCATGTCCGGCGGGTTGTGGTGCGAGACGTTGGAGATCAGCAGACGCGTCAGTGCGGTGATCGCCACATAGATCAGGAAACGCACCGGCATGTGGTTGGTCTTGAAATAAATCCCGACCATCGCCCCCAGTTCCAGGTAGATGAACAGCAGCAGAATGTCGTCGATCTTGATGTGCCCGACTTCGAGCATGCCGAGAAACTCCATCACCGCCGCCCACGCCGTCACCGCACCGATGGCGAACAGCGCCAGGTAGTGGAAGGTTTCGACGAACAGGTTGCCCAGGGACTCGGCCAGTTGATGCACGTTCTGCCGCAGTTTCTCGGCCCAGTTGATTTTCACGATGATGTTCCTTAGCCCGATTCGAGCGGATGATGCGTGTTGGACGTTACGGTTTGCCGCATGCCCTGGTTGTCATGCAGAAACGAGGCCACGCCATCATGGCGAACCGCCGCCAACCCCGCCCCGTGGCGTTTCGTCGCACGGTCGGTGCCTGTGTGGAAGCAAGCCTGCTCGCGAATGCCGCCGACACGCGCCCCACTGACAAAGCGAAAATCCGGTCTACATTGAAAAGCCACTACCCATGGCGCAGGGATTCGCTTATCCTTTTCGCTGTATATGGATACAGTAGTCGACAAGACAACTTAACGTGAAGGCATGTGAGGTGGTGAATGGCCGTCGAAGTGGTATACCGCAGCAGCCGAGATCTGGAGCGCTTGTTCATGGATAAAGCCGAAGCTGACCGTCATGACAAAATGCTCGAACTGGCCGAATATCTGGCCGATGTTCTGCAAAAAGCCGTTCCGTCTCTGACTGAGCAGCAAGTGGAAGAAGCCGGGATCTACATGGCGAAAAATCGCGATGTGTTCGCCCGGGCGTTCAAGAGCCAGCCAGACGCGCTGGCTGAACTGATCAACGCACCGGCCGAAACGGTCGAAGCGAACGAGCCTGGCGAGGGCGTGGAAGCGCCGGTGAAACCGGCCAAAGCGGCGAAGGCTGCGAAGTGATAAACGCCTGAATTGAACAGGCCCCGAGTCGAACGACTCGGGGCCTTTTTAATGCCCGTGAAACTCAGCGATACAAAACTTTTTCTGCCAGTTCATCGGCGACCCGCGCCGGCGAGCGTTTTTCCGCCTGTGCGTGAGCGAAAACTTCGGTCAGCCTTGAACTGATCTTCGACAGATGCGCGGTGATCGTCGGCAGTTCTTCTCCACGATGTTTCAGCGAAACGTAGATCAGGCCGCCGGCGTTGATCACATAATCCGGCGCATAAAGAATGCCGCGTCGCTCCAGTTGGTCGGCCATGTCCAGGTGCGTCAGCTGATTGTTCGCCGAGCCGGCCACCGCCGCGCAGCGCAATTGACTGACGGTATGGCTGTTCAATACCCCGCCCAGACCGCACGGCGCGAGGATGTCGCACGGCGTGCTGAGCAAGGCGTCGTTGGCAATCGGGTGGGCGTTGAGTTGCTCCATCGCCAGTTGCACCTTGCCGTGGTCGATATCGCTGACCAGCAGTTCGGCGCCCACCGCGTGCAGTTGCTCGGCCAAGGCAAAACCGACATTGCCCAGGCCCTGAATGGCGATGCGCAAGCCTTCGAGGTTGTCGCTGCCCAGCCGCGCCATGGCCGTGGCCCGAATCCCGGCGAACACGCCCATGGCCGCATGCGGCGCCGGGTCGCCGGCAGACGTGGTGCTGGTGACATGGCGGGTCTGCTGGGCAATGCAATCCATGTCGGCCACGGAAGTGCCGCTGTCGATGGCGGTGATGTAGCGGCCGTCGAGCTGGTCGATGCAACGACCGAAGGCCTCGAACAGTGCGCCACGGTTTTCGACATGGGCCGGCCGCACGATCACCGCCACTCCGCCGCCCTGCTCCAGCCCGGCCAGTGCGGCTTTGTAACTCATGCCCTGAGCAAGACGAATGGCGTCCTCAATGGCTGAATCGTCATCGGGATAGGCAAGGTAACGACATCCGCCCAGGGCAGGCCCGAGGCGACTGTTATGAATGGCAATGACCGCCTTCAACCCGGAAACCGGGTCGACGCTAAGGTGCAGCGATTCCAGGCGAGTGCTTTGCATGAGAGCGAACATCGACAGGCTCCCGAATCACTTCTTGTAGAACGCCAGTATAGGCTTGCCCGTGAAAATTGCTGGAGCGCGCGGGAATAAGCGCCCGCGTCGACAAGCGCTTTGCGGCATAACTCTCTGCCCGCCATGCGGGGTACTGGACGAATCCTGCAGAGGAGGCTAAAAACGAGGCAATGCCCGGAGATTTCGATGAACCCGCGTCAACGTTTTTTCGACTGCCTGCACCGCTCACCGCCCGCACTGCTGGAAGCGGCGTTGTGGATCGCGGCCGAGCACGAAAAAGCTGTCGAGCCCGAAACGTTGTTGCAGGAATTCAGCGATCTACAGCAAAGGGTCAGTTACGGTTTGCCGATGCTACCGGTTAACGAGTTGGCGCAACCGTTGTTACGGCGGATGAACGACTTGGGTTTTGCCAAGGACGACTTTTTGCCGCTGCGCCCGCAGGCGGCCTTGCTGCCTAAAGTCTTGCACAACCGTCGTGGGCAACCGTTGGCGCTGGCGCTGATTGCGCTGGAGTTGGCGAGGGGTCTGGAGATTCCACTGGTCGGGGTCAACTTCCCGGGCCATTTTTTGCTGCGCGTGCCGGGCGCCGATCATTTGCTTGATCCGTGTGGGGGCCGGCGTCTGTATCCCAATGATTGCCGTGAGCTTTTGCAGCGCCAGTACGGGCCGAACATGAAGCTCAGTGCCGAGCATTTGCTGACTGCCAGCCCGCAGCAAATGTTGCAGCGCCTGTCGCGCAATTTGCGTCAGTTGCACCTGAGCCATGATGATTTCATCGCCGCGCTGATCGACGCCGAACGGGTGCTGGAATTGGGTAACGCTTCGGCTGCTGATTATTTGGCCCGCGCCAGTTTGTATCAGCGCCTTGATTGCCCGAATGCCGAGCGCTTTGATCTGGAGCATGCGCTGTTGCTTAGCGATGATCCGATCCAGCGCCTGCGCCTGACTGAACGCCTTGGGCATTTGCCGCCCAACTCTGTGGTTCACTGAACCGTCGTTTTTGTAGGAGTGAGCCTGCTCGCGATGGCTTGCTTTCAGGCGCTGAGTTTTGGGTACATATCCGTTGCTGCGGGTGCTGCGGCTGGCGGTTTCGCCCTTACGGCGAGTCCCTTTTTCAGACGCCGGAGTGCCGGCCCAGCAAAAAGGAACCAAAAGGCTTTGCTCCTACGTACGGCCCTCGCAGGCTCGGGTTCCTTCGCTGCGGGATCGATCCGGGCGCAGCGGCTACGGTTTGCTTCGCTGCACCTACTTCCGCTGTGTACGACTTCGTCGTACGGTCGCTGCGCTCCCA
>NZ_JBUDGD010000106.1:0-7297 GCF_055484735.1 Pseudomonas sp. 15C
GTCTGCTCGCCCATTGCACCGAGAAAACCAATGCGCCCGCTGCGACCCGCCAATGGGAGCAGGTGTTCGAGCGTGCCGGATTGAAACTGACAACCCAGGCCACCGGCTGCTGCGGCATGTCCGGCACTTACGGCCACGAGGCGCGCAATCGTCAGACCTCGGCGCTGATTTACGAGCAGTCCTGGGCGCGCCAGGTCGACGCATCGGCGGAGCAGGGCGAAGCGCTGGCAACCGGCTATTCGTGCCGCAGCCAGGTCAAGCGCCAGTCGGATCAGGCGTTGCGTCATCCGTTACAGGTGCTGCTGGCGGCTCAGCGTCGCTGACGCTGTCGTCGGTGTCCTTGTCCCAGATCAGCCGCGGATCGAAGCTCATCGCCGCGAGCATGGTGAACACCACGACCAGGCCGAAAAACAGAATGCCCGGTCGTGGCTCGATGTCGCCCAGCGTCTGGAATTTCACCAGCGCGGCGACCAACGCCACCACCAGCACATCGAGCATCGACCAATAACCGATCAGCTCGACGAAACGGTACAGCTTCGAGCGCTCCTTGCGTGCCCAGGCGCTGTCGCGCTGCACGGTGATCAGCAGCAAGGTCAGGGCGACGAACTTGATCCCCGGCACGGCGATACTGGCGATGAAAATGATCAGGGCAATGTCCCACGCACCCGCTTCCCAGAATTCCAGCACGCCGCTCATGATCGTGCTGTCGGCGCCGCTGCCGAGCATCAGCGTATTCATCACCGGCAGCAGATTGGCCGGCACGTAAAACGCCAGCGCGGCGAGCATGTACGCCCAGGTGCGCGTCAGCGAATTGGTCTTGCGTCGGTGCAGTGGCGCATCGCAGCGCGGGCAATAATGCGGTTCGTCGCGCATATCGCAGGCCAGGCCGCAGCTGTGACACAGGCACAGGTTGAGCTCGGCGGCGGTCGGTGGACGTTTCATAAAATATCCCACAGTTCACGGATGTCGCGCCCGGCAATGCGGATCATCATCAGGCTCAGCGCCGCCAGAGCGAACAGGCCGATACCCGGCAGCACATCGAGCAGCCCGGCGAGCTTGAACACCGCGACCATTGCACCCAGCAGGCACACCTCAAGCATGCTCCACGGACGCAGGGTCTCCAGCCAGCGCATCGACAGCTTGAAGCCCGGTGCCCGTCGCGACGTCAGGGCAAAACCCAGCACCCAGATCAGCAACACCAATTGAAAGGCCGGGGCGATGATGATCGCGATTGCCGCGACCATGGCGATGAAGGTGATCGGCCCCTGACTCAGCGCCAGCACCGAATCCCACAGCGTGGCGCTGTTCTTCAGGCCTTTGAGGCTGATGCTCATCACCGGGTAGAAATTGGCGAACAGCCACAGCATCGCCGCCGTGAAGGTCAGTGCCAGGCGCTGTTCGATGGTCAGGCCGTTGTAGCGCTGCAAGACGCCGCCGCAGCGTACGCAGAGAGTTTTCTGGTGTTTGGCGAGGACGACTTTTTGATAAACGCAGTCGCAGTGCTCGCAGATGATCAGGTGTTCGGTGTTGACCATGGACCACGCTCGGCAATCAGCCGCAAGGGCAGGGAGACTTGATCACTATAGAAGTCTGAGGCGATTGGGCAAATGCAGCGGGGCATACGATGGATAAGTCCTGAGAATCACTCTCGATCGGGTTTGGATGTTGCGTTTTTGATGTTATAAGGTAACGCAGTTTTTCAGGCGGCCAGTCGCTCCCGCCTGGTGTCTTTCCTTTGAATGTGAAATATCCATGACGATTGCGCTGTCCCGATCTGCTCCGGTTACGTCCGGCCGACTGTTGTCCATCGATGCGCTCAGGGGGCTGGTGATCCTGTTCATGTTGCTCGACCATGTGCGTGAAACCTTCCTGCTGCACCGTCAGGTCGGCGATCCGATGGACATTGCCAGCACTGAGCCGGCGTTGTTCCTCAGTCGCACCCTGGCGCACCTGTGCGCCCCGGTGTTCGTGCTGCTGACCGGGTTGTCGGCGTGGCTGTTCGGGGAGAAGTATGCCGGCAAGGCGGATGTCAGCGCGTTTCTGCTCAAGCGCGGGTTGTTTCTGGTGGTGCTGGAATTCACCTTGGTCAACTTTGCCTGGACGTTCCAGCTCCCGCCAAGCGTGATTTATCTGCAAGTGATCTGGGCCATCGGCTTGAGCATGATCGCCTTGTCGGCACTGGTCTGGCTGCCGCGCGCGCTATTGCTGACGTTGAGCGTGCTGATCATCGCCGGTCACAACCTTCTCGACGGCGTGCATTTCCCGTTGGAATCGGCGCTGCATGTGCCTTGGGCGATCCTGCATGATCGCGGCTGGATCGACGTCAGCGACAGCTTGCGTCTGCGCACCTCCTATCCGTTGTTGCCGTGGATCGGTGTGATCGGTCTGGGCTACGCCTTGGGGCCGTGGTTTGCCCGCGGCGTCGACGCCGTTGTGCGGCAACGGCGCCTGCTGATCGCCGGTGGCGCAGGGCTGCTTGGCTTTGTCGCGCTGCGGCTGCTCAACGGTTACGGGGAAAAGCCATGGGCCGCAGGCGACACGCTGGTGCAAACGTTGATGAGCTTTTTCAACATCACCAAGTACCCGCCGTCGCTGCTGTTTATTGCATTGACAGTGAGTATCGGCTTGTTGCTGCTATTGGCGTTCGAACGCGTGCAGGAGCGGCGCTGGATTCGCTGGCTGACCGTGTTCGGTTCGGCACCGATGTTTTTCTATCTGCTGCACTTGTATGCCTTGAAAGTGCTGTACCTGATCGGCGTAGCGCTGTTCGGGCTGAATCAGGGCAGCTATTTTGGCTTTTCGTCGGTGGCGGCAATCTGGCTGGCCGCAATCATTCTGGCGATTGCACTGTTCCCGGCCGTGCGCTGGTTTTCGGACTTGAAAGCGCGCCGTCGGGATCTGACCTGGTTGAAGTATTTGTAAGCACTGACCGCCGCCATCGCCAGCAGACTGGCTCCCACAGTGTTTTGTGTTGTGCCCGCAACGGAGCTGCAACCCATTACCTGTAGGAGTGAGCCTGCTCGCGATAGCGGTCTGTCAGCCAAAAAAAATTCAACTGATCAGATGCAACCGCCAGCAGGCTGACTACAGGGTCATTTACGATCCAGCCACACAGTCTGCGCGTTGCAGAATTCGCGGACGCCGAAATGTGAAAGCTCGCGGCCGAAACCGCTTTTCTTTACGCCGCCGAAGGTCACGCGCGGGTCACTGGCGGAGTAGCCGTTGATGAACACGCCGCCGGTGTCCAGTTCGCTGGTCAGTTGCTGAGCCAGTGGCACGTTGGCGGTGTAGATCGTCGCGGTCAGGCCGAATTCGCTGTCGTTGGCCAGCGCTACGGCGTGGGCGCAGTCGCGGGCGGTGATGATCGAGGCGACCGGGCCGAACAGTTCCTGTTTGAACGAGGTCATGCGGTCGGTGACGTCCGCCAGCACGGTAGGCTCGTAGTAGTTGCCCGGGCCAGCCGCTTTGCCGCCGCCGAGCAGCAGCGTCGCGCCTTCTTCCAGGGTGTCGCGTACTTGCTGGTCGAGTTCATCGCGCAGGTCGAAACGCGCCATCGGGCCGATGTAAGTGTCGGCAGCCAATGGATCGCCGACCTTCAACTGACGTGTGGCTTCGACGAATTTACGCGTGAACTCCTCGACCACGCCTTCCTCGATGATCAGACGCTTGGCCGCCGCACAGACCTGACCGGAGTTCTGATAGCGACCGATGACAGCAGCCTGCACGGCTTCATCAATGTCAGCATCGTTGAGCACGATGAACGGGTCGGAGCCGCCCAGCTCCAGCACGCATTTTTTCAGGGCAGCACCGGCCTGAGCACCGATGGCCATACCAGCGCGGACGCTACCGGTCAGCGTGACCGCAGCAATGCGCGGGTCGGCGATGGCGGTCGATACGCCTTCTGGCGTGACGTTGATTACTTCAAACACACCATCGGCGAAACCGGCGCGGGTGAACGCGTCGCGCAGCAGGTAAGCGCTGCCCATCACGTTCGGCGCATGTTTGAGCACATAAGTGTTGCCAGCGATCAGCGCCGGCACGGCGCCGCGCAGCACTTGCCAGATCGGGAAGTTCCACGGCATCACCGCCAGAATCGGCCCGAGTGGACGGTATTCAATGCGCGCCTTGCCGCCCTCGACCTGAGTCGGTTCGGCGTCGAGCATGGCCGGGCCGTGTTCGGCGTACCACTCGCAGAGCTTGGCGCACTTTTCGATTTCGCCACGGGCCTGGGCGATCGGCTTGCCCATTTCCAGGGTGATCATGGTCGCCATGGCCTCAGCGGTGTCGCGCAGCGAGCCGGCTAGGGCGGTCAGCAAGCGTGAGCGGTCCTGCAACGGCTTGCGCTTCCACTTGCCGAAGCCGTAGGCAGCGCGGGTCAACGCAGCATCGAGGTCGGCAGCGGATTCGAAGGCGTAGTGGCCGATCTGCTCACCGGTGGCTGGGTTGATCGAAATGGCGTGGGTCTGGCTGGAAATCTGGCTCATGGCGTCGTCCTGCATGTTCAGTGGATGGGCCTAGAGTAGGGTGGCGTTTGTTTTCTGGAAACTGAATAATAAAGATCGTTTCTTTCACGATTGGAGAATGCCTGTGGACCTGGTGCAACTGGAAATCTTCAAAGCCGTGGCCGAGCACGGCAGCATCAGCGCCGCGGCCGCGCAAATCCATCGCGTGCCGTCGAACCTGACCACGCGGATCAAGCAACTGGAGCAAGACCTGGGCGTCGATCTGTTCATTCGTGAGAAAAGCCGTTTGCGCCTGTCACCGGCCGGGTGGAGTTTTCTCGAGTACGCGCGGCGGATTCTCGATCTCGTGCAGGAGGCGCGGGCAACGGTGGCGGGTGAAGAACCGCAGGGTGCGTTTCCCTTGGGATCGCTGGAAAGCACGGCGGCGGTGCGCATTCCCGAACTGCTGGCGGCGTATAACCAACTGCATCCCAAAGTCGATCTGGACCTGTCGACCGGTCCATCGGGGACCATGATCGACGGCGTGCTGGCCGGGCGCCTCGCGGCGGCGTTCGTCGATGGCCCGGTGCTGCATCCAACCCTGGAAGGCGTGCCGGCCTTCGAGGAAGAAATGGTCATCATCGCGCCGCTCAACCATGCGCCCGTCCAGCGTGCGGCAGATGTGAACGGCGAAAACATCTACGCCTTTCGTTCCAACTGCTCTTATCGCCATCACTTCGAAAAATGGTTCAGCACCGACGCCGCCGTGCCGGGCAAGATCTTCGAAATGGAGTCCTACCACGGCATGCTCGCCTGCGTCAGTGCCGGCGCCGGGTTGGCGCTGATGCCGCGCAAAATGCTGCAAAGCATGCCCGGCAGCGCAACCGTCAGCGTCTGGCCATTGACTGCTGATTTTCGTTACCTGACCACGTGGCTGGTCTGGCGTCGCGGCACGGTGTCGCGCAGCTTGAGCATGTTCGTGCGCTTGCTCGAAGAGCGTGGGGTGGTGCCGGCGGATGCCTGACCGCGGCTGCAAATCAGCCGCGGTCAGGCGTGGGCTTATTGCGACTCGAGGCTGGCGATCAACGCCTCGGTGTCGGTAATGACATGGGCGAAGGTCGGACCGTTGAGCTCGTGGGCCGCGTGCATCATCTCTTCTTTGAACGCGGCGGTCGCATCGCGGACCAGCGTGACGTGGTAGCCGAGTTCCGCTGCATAGCGGGCGGTGGCTTCGATGCAGGTATTGGCCAGCAGACCGACGATGATGACGTGGGTGATGCCTTTCTGCTTCAGGCGAAAATCCAGGTCGGTGTTGGCGAAACCGCTTGAGCCCCAATGTTCCTGAACGACAATGTCGCCGTCCTGCGGGGTGAAATCCGGATGCCATTCGCCACCCCATTCGCCGCGGGCGAAATGATGCATGTGCATGATCTTGCACTGCGTAGGCGTGGGGTGATCCCAGCTTTCGTAATCGCCTTTTTCCCAACGATGATGCGGTACGATCACCACCGGAATGCGCAGGCTACGCACCGCGCGGTCGAGTTTGCGCAGGTTGTCGAGCAGGCCGTTCTGCTCGGCCATGGGTTTGATCAGCGGGAAAACCTTGCCACCCTCGGAAAGGAAATCGTTGTACGGATCGACCAGCAGATAGGCAGTGCGGTCCAGCGGGTAGAGAGGGCTTGACATGACGGCTTGCTCCGGCAAAAGGAAAGAGCGGTGCGCAGGGCTTGTCCCGGCATCGTGTTGATATGATAATCATAGTAACTGCAAAAGAGGCAAGCTCCGATGGCTGAAAACCATAGCGCACCCGACACTCTGTGCCCGATTTCACGGGCCGAAAACATCGTCGGTGATCGCTGGACCGTGCTGGTTCTGCGCGAGTTGTTCATGGCCAACCATCGCTACGACGAGATCCAGGCGCAGACCGGTGGCACCCCACAGATGGTCGCCACGCGTCTCAAGTGCCTGGAGGCGGACGAACTGGTCGAGCGGCGTTTGTACAACGAACGGCCGAAACGCTACGAATATCACCTCACCGCGAAAGGCGAAGCCTTCTACCCAGTGATCCTGGCCTTGCGCGCCTGGGGCGAAACCTGGTGCAAAGCCCCCGAGGAAGGGCTGGCGGTGGTCTTCACCCACAAACCCTGCAACCACCCCGCAGGCCTCGGGCCGGTGTGCGCGCATTGCGGCGAACCATTGCGCCGTGAAGATCTGATCAGCCAGCCGCAAGCGGCTTACGTCGCCGAACGCCAGGCACGGCGCGAGGCGTTCAAAAACAGATAGCCATGCAAACAACGACCCTTGCAGGAGCGAGACAGCTCGGTAAGGCGGAGGGTCAGTCACCGTTGGGATATCCGACCCGTTGCTATCGCCAGCAGGCTGGCTCCCACAGTTTGGATTGGTTGGACCAGCAAAGAGAATGCTTGGCTGACGCGCTGCCATCGCTTGAGGGCAGAATCAAAAGCCCCTCACCCTAGCCCTCCCGAAACGTCGGACCGCCCGTAGGGAGAGGGGACTGATCGCGGTGGATGTGGGGGCTACGTCGACATGAAAAACCGAGTCGAATACAAATTTCAAATCCAATCAAAATCGGCTCCTCTCCCTCGGGAGAGGGCTGGGCGGGCGGCGTTCCGATGAGGGGCAGCCACACCGAAAATCCCAAGCCAACCACCCGCTTCTCACCACTCAACAATGAGCGCAAGCTCGAGTGCCCTTGATCTTGATCTTGCCTAACCGGCGACATCGGAAGGCTGAGTGGAGGGATCGATCCGGGCGTGGGAGCGCAGCGACCGTACGACGAAGTCGTACACAGCGGAAGGAGGTGCAGCGCAGCAAACCGTAGCCGCTGCGCCCGG
>NZ_JBUDGD010000107.1:0-6933 GCF_055484735.1 Pseudomonas sp. 15C
TGTTCGGCTTGGGATTTGTGGTGTGGCTGCCCCTCACCCCAGCCCTCTCCCCTAGGAGAGGGAGCCGATTTGGGTTGGCTTCGAATGTGGAGTACGACTTGGTATCGCAAGTCGGCGTAACTCTCACATTCACCCCGATCAGTCCCCTCTCCCTACGGGCGGTCCGACGTTTCGGGAGGGTTAGGGTGAGGGGCTTTTGACGTTGGCCTTTGGCATATGCCGTTGTCCTCACTCGGCATCACGACAAAGCCAAAAAAAACGCCCGCATGGCATCACCATGCGGGCGTTTTCATGAGCAGGACAATCTCAGTGCTTGCTGTCCTGCGCGGACATCGCCATCAGTTGCTTTTCCTGGTTCCAGTCGAACGGTTCGTCGTTCTGTTCGGCTTCGAAGCGACGCTCTTCGAGTGCCTGGTACAGGTCGATTTCTTCGTCGGACAGGTAATGCAGGCAGTCGCCAGCGAAGTACCACAGCAGGTCGCGCGGGATGAGGTGGGCGATTTGCGGGTAGCGGGAGATCACCTGGGTCAGGATGTCCTGGCCAAGATATTGGCTTTCGATAGGATCGATCGGCAAGGACGCCAGCAGTTCGTCGAAGCGCTCGAGGAACAGGGTGTGGCTTTCTTCGGGCACCTGTTCGGCCTCACCTACGGCGACCAGGATACTGCGAAGGTGGTCGAGCAATACAAGATGATCGGCAACGACGTTGGACACGAGATAAGTCCTCAAGAGCAAAACGGGCGCGGGAGTATAAAGCCCCCGCGCCCGTTTTTCACAGATTAAACGCTGTACGGCAGCAGAGATCAGCGAACTTTGCCCTCGGCCAGTGCCAGTTCTTCCTTGTCGAAATCATCGACATCGATCACTTTGCGTCGCGCGGCTTCGGCGTCGCGCAGGTTTTGCGCTTCTATCGGTTGCAGTACGCCGGCCTCCAGTGCCGCGTCGATGGCGTGTTCGCCGGCGACCGGTTTGACCTGACCGCTTTTCAGCAAGGTGTGCAGCTTTTTGTGCAGTGGCTGCGCGGCATGCAGCAGATCGCTGGCGTGTTGCAGCGCGCCGACCGCGTCGTCTGGGGATTGCGGTCGGTAGCAGCCGGCGAGGAGTTGTTCCAGCGCCGGATCGCCCTTGGCGCGACCGATGACGCCCGCCACTTCGGCGCCGAGCTTGTCCGACGGGCCTGTGTGGCGACGACCGAACGGGAAGACAATGACCCGCAACAGACAGCCGAACACCTTGTTGGGGAAGTTGCGCAGCAGTTCATCGAGTGCTCGTTCCGACTGGCCAAGACTTTCTTCCATGGCCCAGCGTAGCAGCGGCTCCATATAGGCCGGCGAGTCGAGGTCGTGATAACGCTTGAGCGCGGCGGAGGCCAGGTACAGGTTGCTCAGCACATCGCCGAGGCGCGCCGACAGGCGTTCGCGGCGTTTCAGTTCGCCGCCCAGCAGCATCATGCTGAAGTCCGCCAGCATGGCGAACGCCGCAGCCTGACGGTTGAGCGCACGGAAGTAGCCTTGGCTGATCTTGTCGCCCGGTGCGTGTTCAAAGTGACCCAAGCCCAGGTTGAGCACCAGGGTACTGGCGGCATTGCTGATGGCGAAACCGATGTGTTTGAGCAGCAGGCCGTCAAACTCTTTCAGCGCCTGGTCCTTGTCCTCGCGGCCGGCCAGGGCCATTTCCTTGAGCACGAACGGATGGCAGCGGATCGCGCCCTGACCGAAGATCATCAGATTACGCGAGAGGATGTTCGCGCCTTCGACGGTGATGAAGATCGGCGCGCCGTTCCAGCTGCGCCCCAGGTAGTTGTTCGGGCCCATGATGATCGCCTTGCCGCCATGCACATCCATGGCGTGGCTGATGCACTCGCGCCCGCGTTCGGTGAGGTGATACTTGAGGATCGCCGACAGCACCGAAGGTTTCTCGCCCAGATCCACCGCATTGGCCGTGAGCATGCGCGCGGCGTCCATCATCCATGCGTTGCCGCCGATGCGGGCCATGGCCTCCTGAATACCTTCGAAAGCCGACAGCGGTACGTTGAACTGTTCACGAATCTGCGCGTACTGCCCGGTGACCAGACTAGTGAATTTGGCCGCACCGGTGCCGACTGCTGGCAACGAGATCGAGCGGCCGACCGACAGGCAGTTCATCAGCATCATCCAGCCCTTGCCGAGCATTTCCTGGCCGCCAATCAGGTAGTCCAGCGGGATGAATACGTCTTTGCCGGAGTTCGGCCCGTTCATGAATGCCGCGCCCAGCGGCAGGTGACGACGACCGATTTCGACACCGGGGGTGTCGGTCGGGATCAGCGCCAGGCTGATGCCGAGGTCTTCCTTTTCGCCGAGCAGATGCTCGGGGTCATAAGCCTTGAAGGCCAGGCCTAGAAGTGTCGCGACCGGGCCCAGGGTGATGTAGCGCTTTTCCCAGTTCAGGCGCAGGCCGACAACTTCCTCGCCTTGCCACTGGCCTTTGCAGATGATGCCAGTGTCGGGCATGGCACCGGCGTCGGAGCCAGCGAGCGGGCCGGTGAGGGCGAAGCACGGGATGTCATCGCCACGGGCCAGTCGTGGCAGATAGTGGTTGCGTTGTTCGTCAGTGCCGTAATGCAGCAGCAGTTCGGCCGGGCCGAGGGAGTTGGGCACCATTACCGTGGAGGCGAGGTCGCCGCTGCGGGTCGCCAGTTTCATCGCCACTTGCGAGTGAGCGTACGCGGAGAAACCTTTGCCACCGAATTCCTTGGGAATGATCAGGGCAAAAAAGCCGTGTTCCTTGATGTGTGCCCAGGCTTCAGGCGGTAGATCCATCGACTGGCCGATCTGCCAATCAGTGACCATTGCACAAAGTTCTTCGGTCGGGCCGTCGATGAAAGCTTGCTCTTCTTCGCTCAATTGCGCCTTTGGATAGGCCAGCAGTTTGTCCCAGTCCGGACGCCCGCTGAACAGTTCGCCATCCCACCACACGGTGCCGGCGTCGATCGCATCGCGCTCGGTCTGCGACATCGGCGGCAGGGTTTTCTGGAACCAGTTGAACAATGGCGCAGTGAAATGCTGGCGGCGCAGGTCAGGCAGCAGCAAGGGGGCGGCGATCAGCGCCAGCACTACCCAGAACAATGCCAGCAACCAGCCCGGTGCATGACTGAAGATGCCCATCGCCACCAGGTAGACGGCAACGATGCCCAAGGCAGGCAGAGGGGCGATGCGCCGGTGAGCGAGATACGCCACACCAACGATCAAAACCAGTATCCATAACAACAGCATATTCAGTCCTCCGTGAACCAAGGCAAATCGACCCTCCAGAGCTTAGACGGCATCTGTAAAAGCGGGTGGTCAGACCAAGGTGATTGAAATCGTGGGAAACCCCGGATGGTTTTCGTAGGTTCGGTGGGCAACACGTGTGGGAAATCGTTCGCCGATCCCGCGGCTTTGCTTCCAGGTTTGGCCGAAACGTCGTTATCTCTGTGCTCAAGCTGTCGCTAGACTCGTGACTCATCCAGGAGATTGCCGTCATGCACGAGTATCTGAGCCCCGGCCGCTTCATCGATAGTGACCACCCGGCAGTGGTGGAGTTCGCCGAGCAGCATCGCGGCGCCAGCCAAGATCCGCGTGAGCAGGCAATCGGTCTTTATTACGCCGTGCGCGAAGCAGTGCGCTACAACCCCTACACGTTCAGCCGCGACCCGCAGACCTTGCGCGGCAGCCATGCATTGGCGACAGGCGAAAGTTATTGCGTGCCCAAAGCCACGCTGCTGGCTGGCTGCGCGAGACACTGCGGGATTCCGGCGCGCATTGGTCTGGCCGATGTGCGCAATCATCTGTCGACCCCGCGCCTGCTCGAGTTGCTGCGGAGCGACCGATTCGCCATGCACGGCTACACCGAGTTCTTTCTTGATGGCCGCTGGGTCAAGGCTACGCCGGCGTTCAATCAGCAATTGTGTGAGCTGTTCAATGTCGCGCCGTTGGAATTCGACGGCGTCAATGACAGCGTTTTTCACCCGTACAACCGTGATGGCGCGCTGCTGATGGAATATCTGGTCGATCACGGCCAGTTCAGCGATGTGCCGGAAGCGTTCTTCTTCGAGCATCTGCAAAAATGCTATCCGCACCTGTTTACCGATCAGCAACCGGCGTTACTGGGTGACATGCTCAGTGATGTGAGTGCTCGCTGATCCGGCGTATGCTGGCCGTCCACGCATTTGCAAAGAGGCGGTCATGCTGAAGATCTGGGGACGGAAAAACTCTTCGAATGTCAGGAAAGCGTTGTGGGCGGCCGAGGAGCTTGGCCTGGCTTACGAGGCGATCGATGCCGGTGGCGCGTTCGGTGTGGTCGATACGCCGGAATACCGCGCGATGAATCCGAATGGCCGGGTACCGGTAATCGAAGACGAAGGTCTGGTGCTGTGGGAATCCAACGCCATCGTCCGTTATCTGCTGGCCAGACACGCGCCCGACAGCGCCTGGTATCCGGCGGATCCGCGCACCCGCGCCACCGCTGACAAATGGATGGATTGGACCAGCTCGAGTTTTGCCGGGCCGTTTCGCACAGTGTTCTGGGGCGTGTTGCGTACGCCCGCCGAGAAGCAGGACTGGGCGGCGATCAATGCCGCGATCAAAGAGTGCGACGAGTTGTTGAACATGGCCGACCATGCCCTGATCAGCCAGCCTTACCTCTCCGGCAATGAAATCGGCATGGGCGATATCCCGCTCGGCAGCTTCATTTATGCCTGGTTCGAAATGCCCATCGAGCGCGCACCACAACCCCATCTGCAAGCCTGGTACGAGCGCCTGAAACAGCGTCCGGCCTATCAGAAAGCGGTCATGACCGCGTTGACTTGATAATTACTATCGACACACTTGACTGTACTTGTGCGGCGTCGGCAAGCACCATTGCGAACTTGCGCCGCGGTTGTTTCCCTCGCCGCTCGCCCTTATTTATTCTTTTCTCCCCTTCATGGTGCGTAAATCCGATATGAGTTCCGCTCTGTCCATCCGGCAGCTAACCAAAACCTACGGCAACGGGTTCCAGGCCTTGAGTGGTATCGATCTGGACGTCGCCGAAGGTGACTTCTTCGCCTTGCTCGGCCCCAACGGCGCCGGCAAATCCACGACCATCGGCATTCTCTCGACCCTGGTCAACAAGACCAGCGGCACGGTGAATATCTTTGGCCACGACCTGGACAGGAACCCGGCCGCGCTCAAGCGCTCGATCGGCGTGGTGCCCCAGGAATTCAACTTCAACCAGTTCGAAAAGACTTTCGACATCGTCGTGACCCAGGCCGGTTATTACGGCATCCCGGCGAAAATCGCCAAGGAACGCGCCGAGCAGTACCTGACGCAACTGGGCCTGTGGGACAAGCGCGATGTGCCGTCGCGTTCGCTGTCCGGCGGCATGAAGCGGCGCTTGATGATCGCTCGCGCACTGGTACACGAGCCGCGGCTGCTGATCCTCGACGAACCGACTGCCGGTGTCGACATCGAGCTGCGCCGGTCGATGTGGACCTTCCTCACCGAACTGAACCAGAAAGGCATCACCATCATCCTCACCACGCATTATCTGGAGGAGGCTGAGCAGTTGTGCCGCAACATCGGCATCATCGACCACGGCACGATTGTCGAGAACACCAGCATGCGCCAACTGCTCGGTCAGTTGCATGTGGAAACCTTCCTGCTCGATCTCAAGGGCGATCTGGCGGCCGCGCCACAACTGGTCGGTTACCCGTCGCGGCTGATCGATGCGCACACGCTGGAAGTGCAGGTCGACAAGTCGATGGGCATTACTGCGCTGTTCGGCCAATTGGCTTTGCAGAACATCGAAGTGCTGAGCCTGCGTAACAAAACCAATCGCCTTGAGGAGTTGTTCGTGTCTCTGGTGGAGAAAAATCTGTCGAAGGTGGCGGTATGAGTTCTGAGTTCGGTCCCAACCTCGTCGCCTTGCAGACCATCGTTTACCGCGAGGTCAAACGCTTCATGCGGATCTGGCCGCAGACCCTGCTGCCGCCGGCGATCACCATGGTTCTGTACTTCGTGATCTTCGGTAACCTGATCGGCCGGCAGATCGGCGACATGGGTGGCTTCACGTACATGGAGTACATCGTGCCGGGGTTGATCATGATGTCAGTGATCACCAACTCCTACGGCAACGTGGTTTCGAGTTTCTTCGGCAGCAAGTTCCAGCGCTCCATCGAAGAACTGATGGTCTCGCCGGTTTCCCCGCACACCATTCTGATCGGCTTCACCATTGGTGGCGTATTGCGTGGTCTGGCGGTGGGTTTGATCGTGACGATCCTGTCGCTGTTCTTTACCGATCTGCAGGTGCACCACTTGGGTGTGACCATTTTGGTGGTGGTGCTGACGGCGACGATTTTCTCGCTGCTGGGCTTCATCAATGCGGTGTTTGCGCGAAACTTCGATGATATTTCGATTATTCCGACGTTCGTGTTGACGCCCCTGACTTACCTGGGCGGAGTGTTTTATTCGATCACGCTGTTGCCGCCGTTCTGGCAGACGGTGTCGCTGGCGAACCCGGTGCTGCACATGGTCAATGCCTTCCGCTACGGCATTCTGGGGGTCTCGGATATCCGGATCGGTATTGCGATCACCTTTATGCTGGTGGCGACGGTGGTGTTGTATCTCGGTTGTGCGCGGTTGCTGGTGAGTGGGCGGGGGATGCGTACCTGATCTGGCGGGTGATGGCTGTCTTTCAGGCGGTGAGTTTTGGGTACATATCCGTTGCTGCGGTAACGGCGGCTTAGGGTTCCGCCCTTACGGCGGGTCACCTTTTTCAAACGCCAAAAAGGTAACCCAAAAGGCTTGCTCCTGCGTTCGGCCCTCGCAGGCTCGGGTTCCTTCGCTCCGGGACTGATCCGGGCGCAGCGGCTACGGTTTGCTGCGCTGCACCTCCTTCCGCTGTGTCTGGCTGCGCCAGACGGTCGCTGCGCTCCCA
>NZ_JBUDGD010000108.1:0-6855 GCF_055484735.1 Pseudomonas sp. 15C
AAGCCTTTTTGGGTACTTTTTCGGCGTCTGGAAAAAGTGCCTCGCCGTAAGGGCGAAACCCTAAGCCGCCGTTACCGCAGCAACGGATATGTACCCAAAATCAACGCCTCAAAGAAAGCCATCACTCGGTAACCCCGACAAAAATCGCGATCGTTGCACGCCACGCAACAGATCATTGCCCACAAATCTATTGATAGCCCCCTAACGAAAGGCGCACGCTAGAGGGCTGACTCGGGTCTTATATCATTCCGAATGATAGTTACCTTTGCTTCATTCGATTCGTGCCATCACACCCCGCCGAGCATCATCCGCCCATCTTCAATACTTTGGCGGATGCATCCATGGAACATTCACTCAAACATTTGCGCTTCCCGATGGCCCTGTTGGCCGTGCTGGTGATGAGCGCCTGCGGCAAAACCCCGGAGACCACCGCTGCCATGCCCCCTGCAAAAGTCAGCGTGGCCAAGGTGCTGGAACAACCGGTCAATGAGTGGGACGAATTCACCGGGCGCCTCGAAGCGCCGGAAACCGTTGAAATCCGCCCACGGGTCTCCGGCCAGATCGATCAGGTAGCCTTCACCGAAGGCGCACTGGTCAAGAAAGGCGACCTGCTGTTCCAGATCGACCCGCGTCCGTTCCAGGCCGAGGTCCGCCGCCTCGAAGCACTGGTCGCCCAGGCCCGCGCCACCGCCACCCGCAGTGAAAATGAAGCCGCTCGCGGCGAACGTCTGCGCACCAGCAACGCGATCTCCGCCGAACTGGCTGATTCGCGCACCAGCGCTGCCCAGGAAGCCCGCGCCGCCGTCGGCGCCCTGCAAGCGCAACTCGATCTGGCCAAACTGAACCTGAGCTTCACCCGCGTCACCGCGCCAATCAGCGGCCGCGTCAGCCGTGCCGAGATCACCGCCGGCAACCTGGTGACCGCCGACACCACTGCCCTGACCAGCGTCGTCTCGACCGACAAGGTCTACGCCTACTTCGACGCCGACGAGCGTGTATTCCTCAAGTACACCCAACTGGCGCGCAACGGTCAGCGCGGTGCGACCACCCCGGTGTACATGGGCCTGTCCAACGAGGACGGCAACCCGCACCTCGGCCAGATGAACTTCGTCGACAACCAGGTCAACCCGAAAACCGGCACCATCCGTGGCCGCGCGGTGTTCGACAACACTGACGGCACCTACACCCCGGGCTTGTACGCACGGCTGAAACTGGTCGGCAGCGGCACCTACAACGCCATGCTGATCAACGACGAAGCCGTCGGTACTGACCTGGGCAAGAAGTTCGTGCTGGTGATGGATGCGGACAACAAAACCGCGTACCGCCCTGTCGAACTCGGGCCGAAAATCGAAGGCCTGCGCATCGTCCGCACCGGTCTGCAAAAAGACGACACGATCATCGTCAAGGGCCTGCAGCGGGTGCGTCCCGGCTCGCCAGTCACCCCTGAAGTGATTCCGATGGCCAGCGAGCAGACCCTCGCCGCTCTCGCCCAACAACGTCAAGCGCTGGAAGCCAGCAACCTGCCCAAAGTCGCCCCTGCCAAGGGTGCGTCGGGTTCGGCTGCGAAGCTGGCTGCTACGACCCCACGCGGTTAAGGGACGACAACTCCGATGAATTTTTCCCAATTCTTCATTTCCCGGCCGATCTTCGCAGCGGTGCTGTCGCTGCTGATCCTGATCGCCGGTGCGATCTCGCTGTTCCAGTTACCGATCAGCGAATACCCGGAAGTCGTGCCGCCCACCGTGGTGGTGCGTGCCAACTTCCCGGGTGCCAACCCCAAGGTCATCGGTGAAACCGTGGCTGCGCCGCTGGAACAAGCCATCACCGGCGTCGAGAACATGCTGTACATGTCTTCGCAATCGACCGCTGACGGCAAGATCACCCTGACCATCACCTTCGCCCTGGGCACTGACCTGGACAACGCGCAGGTGCAGGTGCAGAACCGCGTGACGCGCACCGAGCCGAAGCTTCCAGAAGAAGTGACGCGCATCGGTATCACCGTCGACAAGGCCTCGCCCGACCTGACCATGGTTGTGCACTTGACCTCGCCGGACAAGCGCTACGACATGCTCTACCTGTCCAACTACGCGATCCTCAACATCAAGGATGAGCTGGCTCGTCTCGGCGGTGTCGGTGACGTGCAGCTGTTCGGTATGGGCGATTACTCGCTGCGTGTCTGGCTCGATCCGAACAAGACCGCTTCGCGCAATCTGACCGCAACCGACGTGGTCACTGCGATCCGCGAGCAGAACCGTCAGGTCGCTGCCGGCCAGCTCGGCGCGCCCCCTGCCCCGACCGCGCAAAGCTTCCAGCTGTCGATCAACACTCAGGGCCGTCTGGTCACTGAGGAAGAGTTCGAAAACATCGTGATTCGTGCCGGCGACGACGGTGAAATCACCCGCCTCAAAGACATCGCCCGCGTCGAACTCGGTTCCAGCCAATACGCTTTGCGTTCGCTGCTGAACAACCAGCCGGCGGTGGCGATCCCGATCTTCCAGCGTCCGGGCTCGAACGCCATCGATATCTCGAACGAAGTTCGCGGCAAGATGGAAGAGCTGAAGAAAGGCTTCCCGCAGGGCATGGACTACAGCATCGTCTACGACCCGACGATCTTCGTGCGCGGCTCGATCGAAGCGGTGGTTCACACCCTGTTCGAAGCACTGATTCTCGTGGTGCTGGTGGTGATCCTGTTCCTGCAGACCTGGCGCGCCTCGATCATTCCGTTGGTGGCGGTGCCGGTATCGTTGATCGGTACGTTTGCGGTGATGCACCTGTTCGGTTTCTCGCTCAACGCCTTGTCACTGTTCGGTCTGGTACTGGCGATTGGTATCGTGGTGGACGACGCCATCGTGGTGGTGGAGAACGTCGAGCGAAATATCGAGCTCGGACTGACACCGGTCGAAGCGACCAAACGGGCAATGCGTGAAGTGACCGGCCCGATCATTGCGACGGCGCTGGTGCTGTGTGCGGTATTCGTACCGGCAGCGTTCATTTCCGGCCTCACCGGGCAGTTCTACAAACAGTTCGCCCTGACCATCGCCATCTCGACGGTGATCTCGGCCTTCAACTCGCTGACCCTGTCGCCAGCGCTGGCCGCCGTCCTGCTGAAAAGCCACGACGCGCCGAAAGACCGCTTCTCGAAAGTGCTCGACAAGATCTTCGGTGGCTGGCTGTTCCGCCCGTTCAACCGCTTCTTCGATCGCGCCAGCCATGGTTACGTCGGCACCGTGCGCCGGGTCATCCGTGGCAGCGGCATCGCCCTGCTGCTGTACGCAGGCCTGATGGTGCTGACGTTCTTCGGTTTCTCCAGCACGCCGACCGGTTTCGTCCCCGGCCAGGACAAGCAATACCTCGTGGCCTTCGCGCAACTGCCGGACGCCTCGAGCCTGGACCGTACCGAAGACGTGATCAAGCGCATGTCTGACCTGGCGCTGAAACAGCCGGGCGTGGAAAGCGCCGTAGCGTTCCCGGGCCTGTCGATCAACGGCTTCACCAACAGCCCGAACGCCGGCATCGTTTTCGTCACCCTGAAACCGTTCGACGAGCGTAAAGACCCGAGCATGTCTGCCGGGGCAATCGCCGGGGCCTTGAACGGCCAGTACGCGAACATTCAAGAGGCGTACATGGCGATCTTCCCGCCACCGCCGGTACAGGGTCTGGGCACCATTGGTGGTTTCCGTCTGCAAATCGAAGACCGTGGCAACCTCGGTTACGACGAGCTGTACAAAGAAACCATGAACATCATCAACAAGAGCCACAACGTGCCGGAACTGGCCGGCCTGTTCACCAGTTACACCGTGAACGTGCCACAGGTCGATGCCGCCATCGACCGCGAAAAAGCCAAGACCCACGGCGTGGCCGTCAGCGACATCTTCGACACCCTGCAGATCTACCTGGGTTCGCTGTATGCCAACGACTTCAACCGCTTCGGGCGCACCTATCAGGTCAACGTTCAGGCCGAACAACAGTTCCGCCTCGAATCCGATCAGATCGGTCAGCTGAAAGTACGCAACAACAAAGGCGAAATGATCCCGCTGGCGACCTTCATCA
This sequence comes from Pseudomonas sp. 15C, assembly GCF_055484735.1. Classification (NCBI taxonomy): domain Bacteria; kingdom Pseudomonadati; phylum Pseudomonadota; class Gammaproteobacteria; order Pseudomonadales; family Pseudomonadaceae; genus Pseudomonas; species Pseudomonas sp. 15C. Next base: position 4,051 of record NZ_JBUDGD010000108.1, read on the forward strand.
AGGTCAGCGACACCTCGGGTCCGGATCGTGTGATGCACTACAACGGCTTCATCACCGCTGAAATCAACGGTGCAGCAGCTCCCGGCTACAGCTCCGGCCAGGCCGAAAAAGCCATCGAGAAACTGCTCAAGGACGAACTGCCGAACGGCATGACCTACGAGTGGACCGACCTGACCTACCAGCAGATTCTGTCCGGCAACACCGCGCTGTTCGTGTTCCCGCTCTGCGTACTGCTGGCGTTCCTGGTGCTCGCTGCACAGTACGAAAGCTGGAGCCTGCCACTGGCGGTGATCCTGATCGTACCGATGACCCTGCTGTCGGCCATCACCGGTGTGATCATCTCGGGCGGTGACAACAACATCTTCACCCAGATCGGCCTCATCGTACTGGTGGGACTTGCATGCAAGAACGCGATTCTGATCGTCGAGTTCGCCAAGGACAAACAGGAAGAAGGCCTCGACCCGCTCGCCGCAGTGCTGGAAGCCTGCCGTCTGCGTCTGCGGCCGATCCTGATGACCTCCTTCGCGTTCATCATGGGTGTGGTGCCACTGGTGTTCTCCAGCGGTGCCGGTGCCGAGATGCGTCACGCCATGGGTGTGGCGGTGTTCTCCGGGATGCTCGGGGTGACCTTCTTCGGTCTGCTGCTGACGCCTGTGTTCTACGTGCTGATCCGTAACTTCGTTGAACGCAGTGAGGCCCGCAAAGCGGCCAAGGCGCACAACCTTCCAAAGCCACTGGAGGCGCATCAATGAGTCTGAAAGTCTTCCTGCCGAGCCTGTTGGTGCTGGCCCTCAGCGCCTGCGCCGTCGGCCCCGACTACAAGACCCCAGCCACGGAGGCGGCCAACATCACGGCCGCCACCGACGGCGCCGCCGGGCAAAAGAACTTCGACCGGTCGAAATTCGAAGGCATCTGGTGGCAGCAATTCGATGACCCGACCCTCAACCAGTTGGTCACGCAATCGCTGCAAGGCAACCGTGAACTGCGCGTAGCGTTCGCCCGCTGGAAAGCCGCTCGGGCGATCCGCGACGATGCCAGCAACGACGCGATGCCGACCATCACCAGCCGTGCCAGCAGTGACCTGGGCAAAGGCCAGATTCCCGGCCAGACCACCGACCGGGTCAACAGCGAACGCTACGATCTGGGCCTGGACATGGCCTGGGAACTGGACCTGTTCGGGCGCATCCAGCGCAATCTGGAAGCCAGCGACGCCGACCAGCAGGCTGCCGAAGCCGACCTGTATCAACTGCAAGTCACCATGATTGCCGAACTGGTCGACGCTTACGGGCAACTGCGTGGTGCGCAACTGCGCGAGAAGATCGCCGTGGCCAACCTGAACAACCAGGTCGAGTCGCGCAAGATCACCGTCAGCCTGCGTGATGCCGGTGTCGGGGATCAGCTCGACGTGGAACGCGCCGATGCGCGCCTGGCCAACGTCGAAGCGACCGTGCCGCAATTGCAGGCGGAACAGGTGCGGCAGAAAAACCGCATCGCCACCCTGCTCGGCGAGCGCCCGGACAAGCTGACTGTTGACCTGAGCCCGAAAGACCTGCCAGCGATTGCCAAGGCCTTGCCGATTGGCGATCCGGGTGAACTGTTGCAACGTCGCCCGGACATCCTCAGCGCTGAACGCCAACTGGCCTCGGCCACGGCGCGTATCGGTGTAGCGAAAGCCGATCTGTTCCCACGGGTCAGCCTCAGCGGCTTCCTCGGCTGGACCGCCGGGCGCGGCTCGCAGATCGGTTCGTCGGCCGCCAATGCCTGGGCCCTCGGCCCGAGCATCACCTGGGCTGCGTTTGACCTCGGCAGCGTGCGCGCCCGTTTACGCGGCGCCGATGCCGAAGCCGAAGGCGCACTGGCGACCTATGAGCAGCAAGTGCTGCTGGCGCTGGAAGAATCGGAAAACGCCTTTAGCGATTACGGCAAGCGTCAGCAACGGCTGATCTCGTTGATCCGCCAGAGTGAATCGAGCCGCAAGGCCGCCGACCTCGCGGAAATCCGCTACCGCGAAGGCACCACCGACTTCCTCGTGCTACTCGATGCACAGCGCGAGCGGCTGAACGCCGAAGACAGCCAGGCCCAGGCCGAAGTCGACCTTTATCGCGGCATCGTCGCCATCTACAAAGCCCTCGGCGGCGGCTGGCAGCCGGCGACCGTTGCCAGCAAGTAATCGCTTTTAAAAGAGCTCCTTTGGTTGGCCGCAACCAACCAATTTTTTTGCCCCGCGTATCATTCGGTCGCGGGGTTTTTTTATGGTTTTTTTCAGCTGTTGCGATTTTGCTGGGGGTCGTGGTGGGTCAGTTTCAGTGGTGTCGGCTGACCGGCCGCCATCGCTTGCAGGCAAGCTCCCACATTTTGATCGCATTCTTTCAGTTGGGATGCGGTCGACCTGTGGGAGCCAGCCTGCTGGCGATGAACGATAACGCGGTAGGCCTGCAGACCCCCTCACCCTAGCCCTCCCGAAACGTCGGACCGCCCGTAGGGAGAGGGGACTGACCGGGGTGGATGAAAGAGATGCGCCAACGCGCAACACCGAGTCGAACTCAGGATTTGAACGGCCCCCAAATCGGCTCCCTCTCCAGGGGGAGAGGGCTGGGGTGAGGAGCGAATCCACCACAAATCCCAAAGCCATGCGGCGCTTCTCACCACTCAACAATGAGCGTTAGCTCGAGTGCTTTTGATCTTGATCTTGCCTAACCAGCGACATCGGAAGGCTGAGCGGAGGGATTGATCCGGGTGTGGGAGCGCAGCGACCGTACGACGAAGTCGTACACAGCGGAAGTAGGTGCAGCGAAGCAAACCGTA
>NZ_JBUDGD010000109.1:0-6121 GCF_055484735.1 Pseudomonas sp. 15C
AGCAAGCGTTTTGGGTTACCTTTTTGGCGTTTGAAAAAGGTGACCCGCCGTAAGGGCGGAACCCTAAGCCGCCGTTACCGCAGCAACGGATATGTACCCCAAAAAAAGCTCATCTCAACCCTGCATCCGCCCAAACCGCCCCGACTGAAAATCAACAAACGCCTGATGAATCTCCTCCTCCGAATTCATCACAAACGGACCATGCCCGACAATCGGCTCATCAATCGGCTCGCCGCTGAGCAACAACACCACCGCGTCCTCATGCGCCTCAAGCGACACCGCCCGCCCCGCGCGCTCGAACAGCACCAACTGCCCGACAGACGCCGACTCCCCACCATTAACCCGCACCGAGCCCTTCAACACCACCAACGCGGTATTGCGACCCTCATGCAAATCAAGCGTCAGCAACCGGCCTGCGTTCAACCGCAAATCCCACACATCAATCGGGGTAAACGTGCGCGACGGTCCTTTATGCCCCTCGAACTCACCCGCAATCAAACGCAGGCTGCCAGCGTTGTCCTTGAGCGCGATGCGCGGAATGTCACTGTCGAGAATGGTCTGATACCCCGGCGCAGCCATCTTGTCCCTGGCCGGCAAGTTGACCCACAACTGCACCATCTCCAGTTTGCCGCCGGTTCTGGCGAAGTTTTCCGAGTGAAACTCTTCATGCAGAATCCCCGACGCAGCCGTCATCCACTGCACATCGCCGGGGCCGATCACCCCGCCACTGCCGGTCGAGTCACGATGCTGCACTTCGCCGTCGTAAACGATCGTCACGGTCTCGAAACCACGGTGCGGATGCTGACCCACGCCGCGCTGTTCAGTGGTCGGCGTGAATTCAGCCGGGCCGGCATGATCGAGCAGCAGGAACGGGCTGATGTGTTTGCCCAGGTTGTCGTAGGAAAACAGCGTGCGCACCGGAAAACCATCGCCGACCCAATGGCCGCGCGGGCTGGTGTAGATACCGATAAGGTTTTTCATGGGGTCTCCAATCTGGATAAAAGCATTGGATTAATCCTAACCGCCTGGCCAATATCGGACTAGAGGGCGAAAACCGGCTTCAGCGTTCCATCAGGGGAACAGTGACCTGCCTACAGAATCTGCGGTGCTGCAATCGCCAGCAGGCTGGCTCCCACAAAAACCGAAGCGCCGCTATCAGGTCAGCAGGCGTTGCGCGAGGCTGTCCATGGCCTCGCGCAACGCCTCGATTGCTGTGTTGGACAGCGGCGTTTGCCCGTCAGCGCAAGCCAGTTCCAGGTCGACACAGGCCGCCACCACCCGCGCCGCGCCGACCATCTGCGCGCCACCCTTGATGTGATGCGCCAGATCGCGCAACCCGGCGCGGTCGCGGTCATCCTGCAACACCGCCAGCAGTTGCCGGTCCAGGCGCAAGCTGTTCAGCACTTCCTCGCGCAGGCGCTCGATCAAACCGCGGTCATTGCCAGCCATTTGCTCCAGCGTGCTCAAGTCGATTTCCACCAGCGCAGCCGTTGCAACGTGATCCGCTGGCACGGCGCAGTGGCTGGCTGCGGCCAATGCCTGTGCCAGATCGTGCAAGCGGATAGGCTTGAACAGGCAATTGTCCATGCCGGCGGCCAGACAGCGAGCGCGTTCCTCGGCCTGCGCATTGGCGGTGAAGCCCAGCAGCAAACACGGCGTGCGTTCGGCCAGCGATTCTTGCTCGCGGATCGCCTGCGCGAGCTGATAACCATTGCGCCGCGGCATGTTGCAGTCGGTAATGACCACATCGAACGCCTGCGTTCGCCAGCGCTCAAGGGCGTCGTCACCGTTGTCAGTATCGACCGTACGATGGCCGAGTTCACTCAACTGCCAGCACAGCAGCAAGCGGTTGACCGGATGATCATCGACCACCAGCACATTCAGCGGATGCGCCGCCGTGACAACCGCAACGGGAGCCGACGCCGCTTGCGCAAGCGGCGCCAGCAGCGGCAACTCGAGATTGACTTCTGCCTGCGTGCCTATACCCGGCACGCTGTCCAGTCGCAGTGTGCCGCCCATCATCTCGCACAGGTTGCGGCTGATCACCAGGCCCAGCCCGGAACCGCTGCGCGCCGATTGCGCGTGATTGCTCGCCTGCACGAACGGGCTGAACAATCGTTGACGATCTGCGTGACTGATCCCCACGCCGCTGTCCTCGATCAACACCCTCACCGCCAAGCGCTCGGCCGGCGCAGCGCCGACCACCAGATGCAAGCTGACCTGGCCCTCGTCAGTGAACTTGATGGCATTGCTCAGCAGGTTCGACAGCACCTGCTTGAAACGTGTCGGGTCAATCAGCACGTCGACATTACTGCCGGTATCGAGTTGCAGATGCCAGAGCAAGTGCTTCTGCCGCGCCAGCCCCTCGAACACCCGACACACCGAGAGCACCAGATCACGCAGGTTGGCGCGTTCGGGCGCGAGGGACAGATGCCCGGTTTCGATCCGTGCGATATCGAGTATGTCGCCGATCAGCGCCAATAATTGTTGCCCGGCGTTTGACGCCACCTGTATCGCCAGACGATCGGTGACGCCCTCCTCCGCGCGTTTCAAGGCCAGTTCGAGCATGCCGATCAAGGCGCTCATCGGCGTGCGGATTTCATGGCTCATGGTCGCCAGAAACGTGGTCTTGGCGCGATTGGCATCGTCCGCCGCATCCTTGGCGTCCTGCAATTGCTGCAGCCATTGCTGGCGGCGGCGCAACTGACGGCGCTGCCAGACGATCCAGCCCAGCGCCAGCGCGAGCAGCAGCGCCGCTGCCGCAAAGCCAAGGAGAATTTCGTGGCGATGGCGCCGCCAGTAACTGTCATCGATCACCACCTCATGGCTCCAGCGCTCGACCAGCTCATCCATCTGCTGCGGGGCGATGCTCAGCAGTGCCTTGTTCAGGATCGAGTGCAGCGCCGGCATTTGTGGTGCGGTCGCCAAGGCAATGCGCGCCGGTTGATCACCGACTGTGCCGGTAATGCGCAGCCGTTCGCGGTAATGGCGGGCAATCAGAAAACGCGCCACCACCAACGAACTCACCGTGACGTCGACCTGGCCCTTGAGAATCATCGCCATGCCGTCGGCCGGGCTCGCGGTTTCGACCAGACGCAAGCGCGGCACACGGGCCAACAGATAACTGCGCAACGGATGACCGCGGTAGATTGCCAGCCGCTTGCCCGCCAGTTCGTCCAGGGGGAGCGGCCCCTGCCAGGTGCTTGCGCTGACCAGCACGAACGGATTGTTCAGGTAGGCGCGGGTGAATTGCAGCTCGGTTTCGCGCTCGCTGCTCGGCGTTACCACCGGCAGCAGGTCCAGTTCACCGGTCTTGAGCTGTTCGATCTGACGGTCCAGCGAGGTTCCGCGCACGATTTCGAAATTGAGCCCGCTGCGTTGGCTGATCAGGCTCAGCAATTGCGCCGTGAGCCCGCTGAAACGGCCGTCGGCATCGAAAAACGTCAGCGGCGCGAAATCTTCGATGGCGCCAACTCGCACCACCGGGTGCTGGTCGAGCCAGGCCTGTTCGCTGGCGCTCAGTTGTACCCGCGTTTGCTCCGCCATTTCCGCCAGACCGGCGCTCCAACGCTGTTCGATGCGTTGCCGGCGCTCCATGGGAATGGCCGCCAGCGCCAGATCGACGATGCGTTTTAGGCGCGCATCACTGCGCAGCAGGGCGAAACCGAACGCATTGGCGTCCAGGCCCGACGGGCCGGCCAGTTGCAGGTCGTTGCGATAGTTGGTGTTGATCAGGTAGTTGGCACTGATGACATCACCGAGGTACACGTCGTCCGCGCCGAATGCCACCGCACCGAGTGCGTCCATCGCCGACGGGTAACGCTGCACCTGAGCCTGCGGATAAAAGCCTTGCACGGTCGCCAGCGGCAAATAGTCCTCGACCATCGCCAGGCGTTTGCCGGCAAGATCGGTCGGCAATTGCTCGTCGAGGCGAGTGACCAGCATCGGTTGATCTTCGGCGTACGGCCGGGACAACACAAAGGCCGGATCGGCGATTTCGAAGCTGTTGGAGGTGCCGAGCAGATCGAGCTCGCCACGCTTGAGCGCGGCCATCACCGCCTCCCGGTCGGCAAACCGGCGCACCTCGATGCGGATCCCGAGCAACTGCGCCAGCAGATCAGCGTAATCGGCGGTCAATCCTTCGAGTTCATGCTGGTTGCGGGTCAGTTCGAATGGCGGGTAATCCGGCCCGGAAATGCCCATGCGCAACAGCGGGTGCTGACGCAGCCATTGCCGGTCCTGGGCGTCGAGACGCAACTGGACATTTTCCAGGCCGGTACGGGTCAGCACTTCCAGCACCTGCGGTGGTTCACTCGCCGCGCATAACGCGGTCAGGCTCAGCCACAGCCCGACGATCCAGCCCCCCTGGCGCATGGTCGCGTGCTCAGATGACGTGATTGCGCTTGGCGAAATCGCGCAAGTGCACCGCTGAATTGACCCCGAGTTTTTTCATCAATCGGGTCTTGTACGTGCTGACGGTCTTGTGGCTCAGGTGCATGTCCTCGGCAATAGACTTGTTGGACTTGCCGTGCCCCAATTGTTCGAGAATGTTCAGTTCACGGTTGGAAAGCTGATCGATCATTTCCTTCTCGGTGGTTTGCACCGCATTCAGCACGCTGGCGGTATCCGACAACGCGGAAAAATAGGTGTAACCGGACATCAGTGCCTGAATGGCTTTGTGCAACTGCTGCAGTTGATTGGTCTTGGTCACGTAGGCCATTGCCCCGGCCCTCAGGCAGCGCTGCTGGTAAAACAGCGGATCGTGAGTACTGAATACCAGCACGCGGCAATTCAGATCATTGGCCTTGATCCGCGCCAGCACCTCCAGCCCGCCGAGCGCCGGCAGATTGATATCGAGGATCACCAGTTGCGGCTGATGTTCACGAATCAGCGCCAGCACCTCGTTGCCCTGAGAAGCCTCGTGAATCAGTTTGAATCCTTCAGCTTGCAATACGATCCGGATGGCGGCGCGCACCACCGGATGATCGTCAACGATCAGCGCTGACTTCTCGGGCTTCATGGCCACTCCCAGTGCAAAGCCGGACGAACAGCCCACCGGTGCGGGCGGATCCGGACTCGGTGGCTGCGCCGGGACTGTTACACGGAACGACGGGCGAATCACCTGTCAGGTCTGACAGTTGTGCACGTTGATTTTTTATGCATGGGTTGCCCTGCGCACCGCCGCAAGCGGCTGCCGGGCCAACGTCTCGCACCGGATGGCCGGCGCCTCGACCATTGCCATCAACTGCTTGATCGCCGGCAGTCCGGGCAACGCCAGCGGGCTGATTTGCACATTGTCCTGAGCGAAACCTGCAGCGCACTGCAATGGCGCCGTGCGCTCGTTGTAGATCAATGCCTGCCGCACCTGTGGGTTATCGAGGAAAAACCCCAGCAGGTCGAGCGGACCCGCCAGATCGGCATTGATGACCACCACATCGAACGGCTCGCAACCGTAGTCGACCAGCGTCAACAGCTCGGCGAGGCTTTGCACCGGCGCCACGCGGTAATAATCGAGGCTGTTGAACAGGCGCTCGATTTTCATCCGGTGAAAATGCTGGGTATCGGCGATCAGGATTCGCAGGGCTTTGTTGATCATGGTCATTCTCCCTCCAGGGTTTCTGGGTGGGCAAGGCTACGCAATTGCCTGTACCGGGATCTGTAGGACTTTTCCTAAAAAACCGATCATTCCTCCGAGGCCGTCCGGGCACGGCGCTGTTGCAGCCCAGTGCCAGGGTGCTGCTGATGGCGGCGCGGCAACGCGGTAACTGGGGCTGGCCTGAAATCAAAAGCCACGTCAAAAGCCCCTCACCCTAGCCCTCTCCCGGAGGGAGAGGGGACTGACCGTGGTGACTTGGAGAGATACGCCAACTTGGGATACCGAGTCGTACTCAAGTTCTGAACGGCTCACAAATCGGCTCCCTCTCCAGGGGGAGAGGGCTGGGGTGAGGGGCAGCCACACCACAAATCCCAAGCCAACCACCCGCTTCTAACCACTCAACAATGAGCGTTAGCTCGAGTGCTTTTGATCTTGCCTAACCAGCGACATCGGAAGGCTGAGCGCAGGGATTGATCCGGGCGTGGGAGCGCAGCGACCGTCTGGCGCAGCCAGACACAGCGGAAG
>NZ_JBUDGD010000110.1:0-5860 GCF_055484735.1 Pseudomonas sp. 15C
AGCCAGACACAGCGGAAGTAGGTGCAGCGAAGCAAACCGTAGCCGCTGCGCCCGGATCGATCCCGGAGCGAAGGGACCCGAGCTTGCGAGGGCCGTACGCAGGAGCTAGCGTTTTTTGCTTACTTTTTTAGGCGCTTGTAAAAAAGTAAGTCGCCGTCAGGCGAAACCGCCAGCCGCAACATCCGAAGCAACGGATATTCACCCAAAACCCCAAAACCCCAAAACCCAAGAGCTCAAAGCAACCCCTCCCCCTCCGGCAACTCATAAGCCATCGCCACATTCCCCCCAACCCCCGACCGGCCCGGTCGCCCCAAGGTCGGCTCCTTCTGCAGACACTCCACCAGATAATCGATAAACACCCGCAGCTTGGGCGGCAGATACCGCGTCGGCGAATGCAACAACCACAACCCACCGTGATACGAAGCCAAAAACGTCCACTGCGGCAACACCTGAACCACCAGCCCCTGCTCCAACGCATAACGCGCCGTGAAGTAAGGCAGACTGCCAATGCCAATGTGCTGCAACACCGCCCCCAACCGCACACCCGTATGGTTGGCGGCATAGCGCCCACGCACGCCAACCGTCACCGCTTTGCTGCCTTTCTTGAACTTCCAGCGGGCATCGCTCGGAGTTTCGCCCAGATAAATACAACTGTGATTGAGCAAATCATGTGGATGCGTCGGCGTGCCGTGTTCGGCCAGATACTGCGGCGTGGCACAGAGCAAATGATCGATGGTCAGCAACTGACGCCCGACCAGCCCCGCCGGCGGCCGATCGGTGATGCGAATCGCCAGATCGACGTGGTCATCAATCAGATCCACCTGGCGATCCTCCAGCAGTAACTCGACATCGACCTTGGGATAACGCCGCAAAAACTCCGGCATGTGCGGATGAATCACGAAACGCCCTACGGCTTTCGGCACACTCACGCGCACCAGCCCTTCGGCCTCATGAGTGAACTGGCCGCTGATTTCCATCACTGAGCGGGCGGCGCTGACCATTTCCTGACAGCGCTTGAAGACCTCTTCGCCACCGTCACTCAAGCGCAGCTTGCGCGTGGTGCGCTGCAACAAGCGCGTCGCCAGTGCCTTTTCCAGGCGGGAAATGCTGCGGCTCACTGCTGAGGGTGACGTACCCAGTTGCCGAGCGGCTTCAGAGAAGCTGCCCGTCTCCACGACCCTGACGAAAATCGCCATTTCTCCGAGTAACGGTAGCGGCAAATTTATGCTCACAGCGCACAAGTCCTTTGATGTTTGAACGGATTATCACGCCATTACCCGATTCATATAATAAAAAAAGAAACTTTAATAAGGGCATGGAATATGACGCTTCGCCTCTTTTTCCATAGTGATGACCTCAAGGCCAATGTGGAAGTCCTCGACTGCACGCCCCAGGAAAACGAATTTGCTGTCGTGCTGCGCGCAACCCTGTTTCATCCACAGGGCGGCGGCCAGCCCAGCGATACCGGCTGGATTGGCGAAAGCCAGGTATCGCGTGTAGTACAGGATCCGGAGCGGATCATCCACTTTGTCGACCGCCCGGTACCGCTGGGTATGACAGTGATCCACATCGACGAACAGCGCCGCCGCTTCAACACGCGCATGCATTCGGCCGGTCACCTCATCGGGCATTTCATTCAGGCGCAGGGCTGGATACCAATCAAGGCTCATCATTGGCCGGATGAAGGTCGTGTGCAGTTCAAACCCGGCGACGCCGCGCAGGAAATTGACGTAGCGGCCGTGCAACAAGCGCTCGATCAATGGATCGCCGACGATCTGCCACGTCTGACCTCACTGCGCGAAGGTGCGCGGGAAATCAGTTTCGGTGACCTGCCCGCTTATGGCTGCGGCGGCACCCATGTACGCAGCCTGAAGGAACTGGGCACAGTCACGATCACGTCCCTTTCGCAGAAGAAAGGCACGTTGTCCGTCCACTACAACGTGGATTGAGCATTTCGAACGCTGCCGCACGCAGCGTTCGACGCCGGGGGACCGTTTTCGCCGGTTCCGTTGACTATCGATAGATGGACCTAAGACATGATGCTAGACGTCGAGCGTCTCGATGAGACGTGCATAAAAAAACTGGCCAACGAAGAAGTCCTCGCCATCCGCATCAAAAACTTTCTGGCCGAACCGCTGGCAGTCGAGATTGGCAACAAGATCCTTGCTCCGGGGTTCGAGGGCTATATCAACGCACCGAGCATTGGCCGCATCGGCATGGCGTTTTACGAGGCAGAAAATCAACCGCTGCTGATCGAGGATTACTTCGAGCGCGCGGCCAGTAATATCGCTGAATTGCGCAATCGTTGCGCGCCCTACTCCTCACCGATCGATACCTTGCGCTGCATGCTCGACGAATCCTGGCCGGCCGGTGCGCATCTGGAAAACCTCTACGGGCGCAAAATGTACGTCGGCTTGTCGCGCGTGGTGAAGCCGGGCGTGTGCTTTCTTGCCCATCACGACATCTTCGCCAAGGACGCTCCGGACAGTTTTCAGGCACGCAGTCTGGAAGCCCAGTTTGCCTGCAACGTCTACCTGAACATGCCGACCGAAGGCGGTGCGTTGCAGATGTGGGACGACCACATCACCCCTGACCAATTCGACGAGATGCGTGGCGACAGTTACGGCATCGACCCCGCCCTGCTTGGCCCTCCTGCGCTCGAGGTCCGGCCGCAACCGGGCGATTTCATCATGTTCAACTCGCGACGCATGCACTCGGTGACCCCGGGCGTGGCTGATCCGCGCTTGAGCCTGTCGTTCTTTGTCGGCTATCGCGGCAATGCATCACCCCTGACTTACTGGAGCTGAAATGTATTCGAATTATCTGGGCGAGTTTCTCGCGCTGGCGACCATCCACTTCCTGGCCGTGGTAGCGCCCGGCCCGGACTTCGCCGTGACCATTCGCCAAAGTGTGCGCTTCGGCCGGCTGGTCGGTATCTGCACGGCGCTGGGCATCGGCGCGGGGATTTCCGTGCATGTGCTTTATACCCTGCTCGGTGTCGGCGCCTTGATGCACACCACGCCGTGGTTGCTGACCGTCGCCAAAGTGATCGGCGGTGCCTACATTCTGTATCTCGGCGTCAGCTTGCTGCGCAGCAAACCGAAATCGGCCGTCGAGGGTGAAAAATCCAGCGACGAACCAATGGTCGAACAGACCTTGTTCAAAGCCTTTAGCACCGGTTTTCTGACCAACGCCACCAATCCGAAAGCCACGCTGTTTTTTCTGGCGATCTTCACCACCATCATCAGTGCCAGCACGCCGCTGCAAATCCAGGCGCTCTATGGATTGTGGATGTGCTTTGTCAATGCATCGTGGTTCGTGCTGGTTGCGCTTTTCTTCTCGAGCAACCGGATCAGATTGCTGTTCATGCGCATGGGGCACTGGTTCGAACGCACCATGGGCGTGGTACTGATTCTGTTCGCCGGTCGATTAATGTTGTCCTGGTAAAGGGATACACGCAAAAAGGCCCGCCGAAATCGCTTCAGCGGGCCTTTTTCAGGATTTACATCGACGGCTAGTACGAATGCTGCGCAAACAAAAACGCCGATCATCAGTGATCGGCGTTTTTGTGAATATGGAGCGGGAAACGAGACTCGAACTCGCGACCCCGACCTTGGCAAGGTCGTGCTCTACCAACTGAGCTATTCCCGCAATGGCGTCCCCTAGGGGACTCGAACCCCTGTTACCGCCGTGAAAGGGCGGTGTCCTAGGCCACTAGACGAAGGGGACACAGGCTACAACTTTCACTAATAAAAACGCCGCTCACTGAGCGGCGTTTCTAGAATTTGGAGCGGGAAACGAGACTCGAACTCGCGACCCCGACCTTGGCAAGGTCGTGCTCTACCAACTGAGCTATTCCCGCAAATGGCGTCCCCTAGGGGACTCGAACCCCTGTTACCGCCGTGAAAGGGCGGTGTCCTAGGCCACTAGACGAAGGGGACACGCTACCCGGAACACATGGTGTGTGTTTCGGTGTCCAGATCCGCGTCAAAAGACTTGGCTCTGGTTTCACTCAGCACCGCCCGAAAGCACTGCCGTTTAAAACTGGAGCGGGAAACGAGACTCGAACTCGCGACCCCGACCTTGGCAAGGTCGTGCTCTACCAACTGAGCTATTCCCGCATTGGCGTCCCCTAGGGGACTCGAACCCCTGTTACCGCCGTGAAAGGGCGGTGTCCTAGGCCACTAGACGAAGGGGACACACTACAACATTCACTCCCTGCCGCGCTTCGCTGTGTGCTTTACGCTGCAAGTGGCGCGCATTCTATGGATGGATTGAGGGGTCGTCAACCCCCAGATATAAATTTATTTAAATCAATGACTTCGCCCCGCTTTAGGGCAGCAGGCGGGCTTTTCCGTCGTCCGATGTTTGACGCCTATATTCTGCCACCCGGCAAGACGTTATAGTCCACACAGTGATGGCAATCTGTACATCAAACGCCAGCATTCATATAAACAGTGTGCGGCCGATACAGATTGAACTGCCGAACCGAATCGTCGAGTGGCGCTAGGCGGCCCTATGCCCAGCCACTACACTCGCATGCGAACCCTATAAAGAGGTCTTACCGGTGACACCACTCATGATCACCCTGCTTGTCATAGCCGGGATCGCAATTCTGATCGCCATTGGCTACATGAACCATGTGGTGGAAAACAACAAACTGGAGAAGGCCCGCACCAAGGTCGAACTCAACGACCGCCTGCGCCGCTGCGGCGAACTGACCGAGACCTTCCCCGGCCAGTTCATGAGCCCGGCACTCAAGCTGCTGCTGACCCGCCTGGAACTGAACGTCTGCCAGCGCCTGCTGAACCTGGAAAAAACCAGCGCCACCACCAAAGCGCGCATCACCGAGCTGAGCGCCCTGGTGGCCCAAGGCGAATCGATCCCGGTCAACAACCCACCAGCGCCGATCATCACCGAAGCCAAGGCCAAAGACGTACGCTTCCTCCTCGAAGCCCTCCACGGCCAGATCACCCGCGCCGCCCACGACGGCTTCCTGCCACCGAACGAAGCCAAACACTGGGTTCGCGAAGTGCGCCATATCCTCGTCCTGCTGCACATCGAATTCTTCAACAACCTCGGCCAGCAATCCCTGCAACAAAACCAGCCCGGCCAGGCCCGCCTCGCCTTCGAACGCGGCGTGCAATACCTGCGCAAACAACAAGACCCGCAGATCTACGCCGAACAACTGCAATACCTGGAAAAACTGCTGGCCCGCGCCAACGCCCAGGTGATGGACAAGATCGCACCGGTCGAAGGCGAAGAAAACCAACTGACCGCCGGCCTCAAAGACGTCGAGGCGGATGCGGACTGGAAGAAGAAAGTCATTTACGACTGAGTGCAGAGATTTGAAGAGAAGCCACCGAGAGGTGGCTTTTTTATGCGATCGCGGCAGAGAGCCTGACAAAATTTCGCTGAAGAGGAGACCGCTTTCGCGAGCAGGCTCACGCAACGCGTCGCTGCTCACCACTCCTACGATGAGCGGTAGCTCGAGTGCTTTTGATCTTGCCTTAATGCTGGAAATCAATCTAAAGAATCAAAAGCCCCTCACCCTAGCCCTCTCCCGGAGGGAGAGGGGACTGACCGGGGTGGACGCGAGAGCTGCGCCAACCTGAAATACCGAGTCGTACACGATTTCAAAGCCAACACAGATCAGCTCCCTCTCCTGGGGGAGAGGGCTGGGGTGAGGGGCAGCCACACCACAAATCCAAAGCCAACCACCCGCTTCTAACCACTCAACAATGAGCGCCAGCTCGAGTGCTCTTGATCTTGCCTAACCAGCGACATCGGAAGGCTGAGTGGAGGGATTGATCCGGGCGTGGGAGCGCAGCGACCGTCTGGCGCAGCCAGACACAGCGGA
>NZ_JBUDGD010000012.1:0-118126 GCF_055484735.1 Pseudomonas sp. 15C
GGTAGCTCGTCGGGCTCATAACCCGAAGGTCGTCGGTTCAAATCCGGCTCCCGCAACCAAACATCAAAAAAGGCTACTCGAAAGAGTGGCCTTTTTTGTATCTGTGGAAAAAGTCCTTTCGCAACAATGATCTGTCATCGTGCAGTGAACCGTCCAGGATCTCAGGCCCACCAAGTTGCGACTATGCTTCAGGTCGCGGACAAGACGCCTGCAATCCAAGACTGCCCTCGCCGACACCCGGTGAGAGGCGTAATATTTTGTGATTATTTTTTTCTACAGGGATTGGTAACTTGGCTGGATACCTCCATCCTGTCGCGCACAATCCAAGAGGTGATTGATGCGCGCCAACTCGTCTGATCCACAAGACACCGTTACAGCAGAACAACCGATCAAACCCGAGCGTTTACGCTGGCTGGATCGGTTAAGCAAATACCGCCAGCCGATCGGTCTGGCCGTGACGTTGCTGCTGTTTGCCATTGCGCTGATTGCCTGTCGCCATCTGCTCGCCGAGCTTGATCTCGACGCGCTGCACGACTCGATTCTCGACGTGCCGAAACCGGCGCTGCTCGGTGCCATCGGGGCGACCGTGGTCGGCTTCATCATTCTGCTCGGCTATGAATGGTCGGCCAGCCGCTACGCTGGCGTGACATTGCCACCGCGCATGCTCGCCCTCGGCGGCTTCACTGCGTTTGCGATCGGTAATGCGATTGGCCTGTCGCTGCTGTCGGGTGGCTCGGTCCGCTATCGTTTATATGCGCGGCTGGGCGTCGGTGCGTCGGAAGTCGCGCACATGACCTTGTTCGCCAGCCTGTCGCTGGGCTGCGCCTTGCCGCCGCTGGCAGCGCTGGCCACGTTGAGCAACCTGCCCGCCGCATCGCAAGCACTTGGACTGTCCGAGGTGTTACTGGGGTGCGTCGCCGCCGCTGTGCTGATCCTCAGTGCCGTATTGGCGATCGGCATCTATCGCCGTCGTCTGCCGGAACAACCCTACCCCGACAATCTGTTGGTCAAGGCCGGGCGCCGCACCCTGCGTTTGCCCGGTCGGCGCCTGACCTTTCTGCAATTGGTGATCACTGCACTCGACGTCGCAGCTGCCGCCACCGTTCTCTATCTGTTGCTGCCGGAAGCGCCGCCCTTCGCGCCGTTCCTGCTGGTGTACCTGTTGGCGCTGGCCGCCGGTGTGCTCAGCCATGTGCCGGGCGGCGTTGGCGTGTTCGAAGCGATTTTGCTCGCCGCGTTCGCCGACAAACTCGGCGCGGCGCCACTGGCCGCGGCGCTGCTGCTGTATCGCCTGATCTATGTGGTACTGCCACTGCTGGTCGCCTGTGTGCTGCTGCTGATCAACGAAGGTCAGCGCCTGTTCCAGACCCAGACCATGCGTGCCGCGTCCGGTCTGGCCGCGCCGATTCTGGCGGTGCTGGTGTTTCTTTCGGGTGTGGTGTTGCTGTTTTCCGGCGCCACCCCTGAAATCGATACGCGTCTGGAGCACATCGGCTTTCTGATCCCCCATCGTCTGGTCGACGCCTCGCACTTCGGCGCCAGCCTGATCGGCGTGTTGTGCCTGCTGCTCGCGCAAGGCTTGCGCCGGCGTCTGTCGGCGGCGTGGATGCTGACCACCATCCTGTTGCTGGTCGGCGCCCTGCTCTCGCTGCTCAAGGGCTTCGACTGGGAAGAAGCCACGCTGATGACCCTGACGGCGGCACTGCTCGGCGTCTTCCGTCGCTCGTTCTATCGCCCGAGTCGCCTGACCGAGTTGCCGTTCTCGCCGCTGTATCTGGTCGCCAGCCTGTGCGTCCTTGGTGCGTCGACCTGGCTGCTGTTGTTCGCCTATCAGGACGTGCCGTATAGCCATCAGCTCTGGTGGCAGTTCACCCTTGATGCTGACGCCCCGCGCGGCCTGCGTTCGCTGCTCGGCGCTGCCGTGCTGTTGCTGGTGATTGCCCTGACCTGGCTGCTGCGTACCGCACGCCCGGTGATTCATCTGCCGACACCGGACGAACTCGATCGCGCGGTAAAAATCCTCATGGCGTCGTCGCAGCCCGACGGCGGCCTCGCGCTGACCGGTGACAAGGCGCTGCTGTTTCACCCCAACGACGAGGCGTTCCTGATGTACGCCCGCCGTGGCCGCAGTCTGGTGGCCCTGTACGACCCGATCGGGCCGAGCCAGCAACGCGCGGAAATGATCTGGCAGTTCCGTGATCTGTGCGACATCCATCACACCCGCCCCGTGTTCTACCAGGTACGCGCGGAGAACCTGCCGTACTACATGGACATCGGTCTGACGGCGATCAAACTGGGCGAAGAGGCCCGGGTCGATCTGCAGCGCTTTGATCTCGAAGCCAAAGGCAAGGAGATGAAGGATCTGCGCTACACCTGGAACCGTGGCACCCGCGATGGTCTGTCGCTGGAAATCCATGAGCCGGGTCAGGCGCCGATGGACGAGCTGAAGGTGATTTCCGATGCGTGGCTGACCGGCAAGAACGTGCGCGAGAAAGGCTTTTCCCTCGGCCGCTTCAGCGACGATTACCTCAAGCATTTCCGCATTGCGGTCATTCGCTTCGAAGGCCGCCCGGTCGCGTTCGCCAACCTGCTCGAGACTTTCAGCCACGATCTGGCAAGCCTCGACCTGATGCGCGCGCACCCGGACGCGCCGAAGCTGACCATGGAATTCATGATGGTCGGCCTGATTCAACATTATAAGAGTCACGGATACGCGCGCTTCAGCCTGGGCATGGTGCCGTTGTCGGGGTTGCAACCCCGCCGCGGTGCACCACTGACTCAGCGGCTGGGCTCGATGGTCTTCCGCCGTGGTGAGCAGTTGTACAACTTCCAAGGCTTGCGCCGCTTCAAAGACAAGTTCCAGCCTGACTGGGAACCCCGTTATATGGCCGTGCCCGCCGGACTCGATCCGTTGGTGGCGCTGGCCGATACTGCTGCCCTGATCGCGGGCGGCTTGACTGGATTGGTGAAACGCTGATGATTCAACGCTCCCTGAAGTACATCCTGGCTGCACTGATCGTGCTGGCCGTGATTGCCGGCGGCGGCTTCTGGTACCTCAAACGCCCGGCACCGGAACCGACCGTCGAACAACTCAAACCGGCCGACGGCACGACCATGACGCGCGTCATCCCGGGCAGCAAGCCGAAAGCCCAGGTGCTGGTGGCCGTCACCGACGAGCAGAAGCTCTCCGAGAAACAACTGACCACCCTGAGCCGCAGCGCCTCGGCGCAGATCGTTCAGGTGATTCTGCCCAAGGACTGCCTGCTGCAAAGCCGCGCGCTGCAATCGGGCCTGCGTGAACTGAACGGCCCGGCCACGCTGGTCAGCGGTATCGGCCCGGGCGCCGTATTGGCGTGGCGCTGGTTGGCCGAGCAGAAAAACGACAAGGCTCAAGCCATCTCTGTCGACCTCGCGCTGGAAAAACCCGGTTGCACCCACCTGCTGCCGAAGACCGCCGCTCACGGCCACTGGCTGGTGGCATGGAATGACAACCCGGACGACGCCAGCGCAGGTTTCGTGCGCGATCAACCGAACGCCGAAACCAGCATCAGCGACTACGACATCAACCTGCCGCAAGTGCTGAACAACGAACTGCGCAAGATCCTCGTCGGCGGCGACAAGGCCAACGGCGGTCTGGCGATCCCGGTAGTGGAAGTCCCGGCCGGTCAGGCTAACGACACCGTGACCCTGTTCCTCTCCGGCGACGGCGGCTGGCGCGACCTCGACCGTGATGTGGCCGGCGAAATGGCCAAGATCGGCTACCCGGTGGTCGGCATCGACACCCTGCGCTACTACTGGCAGCACAAGAGCCCGGAGCAAAGCGCGCTGGATCTCACCGAACTGATGCAGCACTACCGGCAGAAATGGGGCACCAAACGCTTCATCCTCACCGGTTACTCGTTCGGCGCTGACGTCCTGCCGGCGATCTACAACCGCCTGCCTGAGAACGAACAGCAACGCGTCGACGCCATCATCCTGCTCGCCTTCGCCCGCACCGGCAGCTTCGAAATCGAAGTTGAAGGCTGGCTCGGTAACGCCGGCAAAGAAGCCGCCACCGGGCCGGAAATGGCGAAGCTGCCTGCGGCCAAGGTGGTGTGCATCTACGGTGAAGAGGAAACCGATGAGAGTGGCTGCACGGACAAGACTGCAGTGGGTGAGCCGGTGAAATTGCCTGGCGGGCATCACTTCGACGAGAACTACCCGGCGCTGGCCAAGCGCTTGGTGGACTTGATCCAGAAGCGCCAGAGCAAGGACTCGGTGGCGGAAGAGTGATCTGAGCCCCCCACAAAAAGCCCCTGCAACTTCACGGTTGCAGGGGCTTTTTACATCTCGGACGATGAACACATTCCCCTGTAGGAGTGAGCCTGCTCGCGATAGCGGAGTGTCAGTTAGCAAATAGGTGGCTGACACTCCGCTATCGCGAGCAGGCTCACTCCTACATGGGATGGCGGTGAATTCAGAGTTTGTGCAGAGACCGCAAATTTCTTGACTCTGCACAAAGCAAGAAAAACCGAGTGTCCACATTCCATAAAACGTGGACACCTGCTTGATCGGCATTATCGAATCGTCAACCCCAAACTCTGTATGAACGCACCGCTTAACCCTGTGGGAGCTAGCCTGCTAGCGATGGCGGTGGATCTGGTAAAGATGTGCTGACTGACACTCAGCCATCGCTAGCAGGCTAGCTGCCCACAGGGGATTTGCAGTGGTTTTGAGAGTTGGGCAACAGACACAAAAAAGCCCCCACCAGCACAAGGCCGACGGGGGCTTTTCAGTTGAGGCCAGGCTTACATCTCGACCTGCGTCCCCAACTCAATCACCCGGTTCAACGGCAAATTAAAGAAGCGCAAATTACCATTGGCATTCTTCAACATGAATGCGAACAACGCCTCGCGCCAACGCGCCATGCCTTCGAGTTTCGAGGCGATCACCGTTTCCCGGCTGAGGAAGTAGGTGGTGCGCATCGGGCTGAAATCCAGTTCATCCAGATGACACAGCTTCAACGCCTGCGGCACGTCCGGTTCGTCGGTGAAGCCGAAGTGCAGGATGACCCGGAAGAAGCCTTCGCCGTGGGCCTCAACTTCGAAGCGTCGCGATGGCGGCACGCGCGGGATGTCTTCGTAGACCACGGTCAGCAACACCACCTGTTCGTGCAGCACCTGGTTATGCAGCAGGTTATGCAACAGCGCATGCGGCACGGCGTCGGAGCGGGCGGTGAGGAAAACGGCGGTGCCCTGCACGCGATGCGGCGTTTGCACGCGGATGCTGCTGATGAAGATCGGCAGCGGCAGCGCGCCTTCGTCGAGGCGATCGACCAACAGTTGCTTGCCGCGCTTCCAGGTGGTCATCAGCACGAACAAAGCGATACCGGCGATCACCGGGAAGGCACCGCCCTGAATGATCTTCGGCACGTTGGCGGCGAAGTACAGGCCATCGACCAGCAGGAAGCCCAGCAGTACCGGGACCGCGAGAATCGGCGGCCACTTCCACAGCAGCAGCATGACGGCAGAGACGAGGATGGTGGTCATCAGCATGGTGCCGGTCACTGCCACGCCGTAGGCCGAGGCCAGTGCGCCGGAGGATTCAAAACCGATCACCAGCAGGACCACGCCGACCATCAGCGCCCAGTTCACCGCGCCGATGTAGATCTGGCCCTGCTCGTCGCTGGAGGTGTGCTGGATGTACATGCGCGGGATGTAGCCGAGCTGAATCGCTTGGCGGGTAAGGGAGAACGCGCCGGAAATCACCGCTTGCGAGGCGATCACCGTGGCCAGGGTCGACAGGCCGACCAGCGGAATCAGCGCCCAGCTCGGCGCCAGCAGATAGAACGGGTTGCGCGCTGCGTCAGGGTTGTCGAGCAGCAAGGCGCCCTGCCCGAAATAGTTCAGCACCAGCGCCGGCAGCACCAGCAGAAACCAGGCGCGGGCGATCGGCTTGCGGCCGAAGTGGCCCATGTCGGCGTACAGCGCTTCAGCACCGGTCAGCGCCAGCACCACCGCGCCGAGAATCGCCACGCCCATGCCGGTGTGCACCATGAAGAACCGCACCGCCCACGCCGGGTTCAGCGCATGCAACACTTCCGGTGTGTGGCTGATGCCATACACACCGAGAGCGCCAAGGACCAGAAACCAAGTGACCATGATCGGCCCGAACAAAATGCCGATCCGCGCGGTACCGTGGCGCTGGATCAGGAACAAGGCAACCAGCACGACCAACGACAGCGGCACGACCCAGTGATCGATGCCATCGAAAGCCAGCCCCAGACCTTCAATTGCCGACAGTACCGAGATCGCCGGGGTGATCATGCTGTCGCCGTAAAACAGCGCCGCGCCGATCAGGCCGCAGACCACCAGCAATGAGCGCAACTTGCGCCGATGCCCCGCCGCTCGGCGTGCCAGCGCTGTGAGCGCCATGATCCCGCCTTCGCCCTGGTTGTCGGCGCGCAGCACGAACATCATGTACTTGATCGACACGACCCAGATCAGCGACCAGAAGATCAACGACAAAATGCCGAGCACGCCGTCGTGATTGACCGGTACGCCATAACCGCCGGAAAACACTTCCTTGAGGGTGTACAACGGGCTCGTGCCGATGTCGCCGTAAACTACCCCGACCGCCGCGACCAGCATGCTCAGCGGCCTGGAGGCCGAACCCTCGGCGCCTGCCGCATGACTACTTGCCTGACCCATCCAACACTCCTGATCTCAATACCGGCTTCTTCGAATGAAGCACTATGCTTTGTGGTGCAGCATGCGCTGTTTTACCTGTTGTTACAGACGTTTTGTTGACTGCAAGAAATCGGTAAAGCTCAACGGCGCGAAGCATAGCGCAGCACTCGTCGTATTTCCCTGCATAAAGCTGGTCAAGTGCGTTGCCCGCCGCTAGAATTGCGCACTTTTTGATCAGAGGCGCGCCCTAAGCGCCCATCCGTCGGTTTGCGCATCAAGCAAGCGACGTCACAAAACACCGAGGTTAGACATGTCCACCACTCCTGCGCCGGCCAATCCAAAGGTTGGCTTTGTATCTCTGGGTTGCCCGAAAGCACTGGTCGACTCCGAGCGCATCCTGACCCAGCTGCGCATGGAAGGCTATGACGTGGTGTCCACTTACCAGGACGCCGACGTGGTGGTGGTCAACACCTGCGGTTTCATCGACTCGGCCAAGGCGGAGTCGCTGGAAGTGATCGGTGAAGCGATCAAGGAAAACGGCAAGGTGATCGTCACCGGCTGCATGGGCGTGGAAGAAGGCAACATTCGCAACGTGCATCCCAGCGTGCTCGCCGTGACCGGTCCGCAGCAGTACGAGCAAGTGGTCAACGCCGTGCACGAAGTGGTGCCGCCGCGTCAGGATCACAACCCGCTGATCGATCTGGTGCCGCCGCAAGGCATCAAGCTGACCCCGCGTCACTACGCGTACCTGAAGATTTCCGAAGGCTGTAACCACAGCTGCTCGTTCTGCATCATCCCGTCGATGCGCGGCAAACTGGTCAGCCGCCCGGTTGGTGACGTGCTCGACGAAGCCCAGCGCCTGGTCAAGTCCGGCGTCAAAGAGCTGCTGGTGATCTCGCAGGACACCAGCGCCTACGGCGTCGATGTGAAATACCGCACCGGTTTCTGGAACGGCGCGCCGGTGAAAACCCGCATGACCGAGCTGTGCGAAGCCTTGAGCACGCTGGGCGTCTGGGTCCGCTTGCACTACGTTTACCCGTACCCGCACGTCGATGAGCTGATCCCGCTGATGGCCGCCAGCAAGATCCTGCCGTACCTGGACATCCCGTTCCAGCACGCCAGCCCGAAAGTGCTCAAGTCGATGAAACGCCCGGCGTTCGAAGACAAGACCCTGGCGCGGATCAAGAACTGGCGCGAGATCTGCCCGGACCTGATCATCCGTTCGACCTTCATCGTCGGCTTCCCGGGCGAAACCGAAGAAGACTTCCAGTACCTGTTGAACTGGCTGACCGAAGCGCAGCTCGACCGCGTCGGCTGCTTCCAGTACTCGCCGGTGGACGGTGCTCCGGCCAACGATCTGGACCTGGAAGTGGTGCCGGATGACGTCAAGCAGGACCGTTGGGAGCGTTTCATGGCGCACCAGCAAGCGATCAGCTCGGCACGCCTGCAAATGCGCATCGGTCGTGAAATCGAAGTGCTGGTGGACGAAGTCGACGAGCAAGGCGCGGTTGGCCGCTGCTTCTTCGATGCGCCGGAGATTGACGGTAACGTGTTTATCGACAATGGCAGCAACCTGAAGCCGGGCGACAAGGTCTGGTGCAAGGTGACGGATGCTGACGAATATGATCTGTGGGCTGAGCAGATCTGATCTGAACGTCAAAAGCCCCTCACCCTAACCCTCTCCCAGAGGGAGAGGGGACTGATCGAGGTGCTCTTCAGAATGAAGTCGACTTCAGATATCGAGTCGAACGCAGATTTTGAAAAGCATGCAGATCAGCTCGCTTCCCCCTCGCCCCCTCTGGGGGAGAGGGTTGGGGTGAGGGGGAGAGATCTTGCTGGCGACAAAAGCATCCAGCCAGACACCGCAACAAATACAAAAAGCCCCGCTCTTTTTATGAGATGCGGGGCTTTTTTGCGGCTATCGTTTAGCGGGGGACGGACTCCCTTGAAACGTACAAGAGGCTCACGCACATGCGTCACCATTCGGTCATCCACACGCCGAAACTCAGCGATTATCAGGAACTGACCCGGGTCTGGGAGGCCTCGGTCCGTGCGACCCATGATTTTCTGCCGGACAGCTACATCGAGCTGCTGCGCAATCTGGTGCTCACCCGTTATCTCGATGCGGTCATGCTGGTCTGCACAAAAGACGCTCAGCAGCGCATTACCGGTTTTGCCGGGGTGGCGGCGGGCAAGATCGAGATGCTGTTCATCGATCCGGATTATCGCGGTCAGGGCCTGGGCAAGAAACTGCTGAATTACGCCATGCAGCATTTGAACGCCGATGAACTCGACGTCAACGAACAGAATCCGCAGGCCCTGCGGTTCTATGAGAAGCAGGGTTTCGAGGTGATCGGCCGCTCGGAGGTCGATGGCATGGGCCAGCCGTATCCGCTATTGCACATGCGCCTACGGCAAAACCAGCAACGCTCAAGCCACGCCTGACACACCAAGGAACCCCTGTGGGAGCTGGCTTGCCAGCGATGCAGACGCCTCGGTCTGACAGATCCACCGAAGTGATGCCATCGCTGGCAAGCCAGCTCCCACAGGGAATACGGACACCGTGCAAATGGAACCGGGCTTAACCGGCGCCACACAGGTACAATGCTCACCCCTTTTTTGTTACGGCCCTGTCATGACTGACCCGATTCGCCTCTCCAAACGCCTCATCGAACTGGTCGGTTGCTCCCGCCGGGAGGCCGAGCTGTTCATCGAGGGCGGCTGGGTCACCGTGGACGGCGAAGTCATCGATGAGCCGCAATTCAAGGTCGGCGACCAGAAGGTCGAGCTCGACAAGGACGCCAAGGCCACCGCGCCGGAGCCCGTGACCATTCTGCTCAACGCACCGGCGGGCATGGACGTCGACACCGCCATGCAATCGCTCAGCGCCGAGACCCTCAGCGAAGAGCATCGCTACAGCAAACGTCCGCTTCGCGGGCACTTCCTGCGCCTGACCGCCAGCGCCGATCTGCAGCCCAGGGCCAGCGGCCTGCTGGTGTTCACCCAGGACTGGAAAATCCTGCGCAAGCTCACCGCCGACGCGGCGAAGATCGAGCAGGAATACGTGGTCGAAGTCGAAGGTGAGATGGTCGCCCACGGCCTGAACCGTTTGCAGCACGGCCTGACCCACAAGGGCAAGGAACTGCCGCCGGTCAAGGCCAGCTGGCAGAACGAAAATCGCCTGCGCTTCGCCATGAAAAACCCGCAACCGGGGATCATCGCGCAGTTCTGCGAAGCGGTCGGCCTGAAGGTCGTCGGCATCCGTCGCATCCGCATCGGCGGCGTATCGATCGGCAAGGTCCCGGTCGGCCAATGGCGCTACCTGTCCGGCAAAGAGAAGTTCTGACGCTTCCTCCGCCGCCACACATTTCGGTAGCGCCCGTGAGCGCTGCCCACAACGCATCAGGAATACCGACATGGTTCACAACGACGTACTGCGCAGCGTGCGCTACATGCTCGACATCAGCGACAAGAAAGTCGTCGAGATCATCAAACTCGGCGGCCTGGACGTGACCCTCGCCGACGTAGTGACCTGGCTCGACAAGAAAGAAGAAGACGAAGAAGGTTTCGTGCGCTGCCCGGACGAAGTCATCGCGCACTTCCTCGACGGCCTGGTGATCTTCAAGCGCGGCAAGGACGAAAGCCGTCCGCCGCAGCCAATCGAAGTGCCGGTGACCAACAACATCATCCTGAAAAAGCTGCGCGTGGCCTTCGAGCTGAAAGAAGACGACATGCATGCGATCCTCAAGGCCGCCGAATTTCCGGTATCCAAGCCTGAGCTGAGCGCGCTGTTCCGCAAGGTCGGCCACACCAACTACCGCCCGTGTGGCGACCAGTTGCTGCGCAACTTCCTCAAAGGGCTCACGCTGCGCGTGAGAGCTTAAAAGCAGCCTCAAGCTACAAGCTACAAGTAGCCACACCGCGTTAACTTGTAGCTTGCAGCTTGCCACTCGAAGCTGGCCGCATGGCCCCATATTCCCTCCGAAAATAGTGGCTCCGCTTTGCGCGGCTGACGACTAGGGTGTACTCAACCCCAATCTTCAGGATTTGCCATGCACCCCTACTTTTCCTTGCAAGGCCGCACCGCTCTGGTCACCGGCGGCACCCGTGGTATCGGCAAGATGATCGCCAAAGCCTTTGTCGAGGCTGGCGCCCGTGTCTACGTCTGCTCCCGCGACGCTGAAGCCTGTCATCAAACCGCTGAAGAACTTGCCGCCTTGGGCATCTGCCATGGCGTGGCGGCGAATCTGGCGACCGAAGAAGGTGTGCAGGAACTGGCTGCGCGCCTGGGCGAACAGATCACCCATCTGGATATTCTGGTGAACAATGCCGGCACCACCTGGGGCGCGCCGCTGGAGAGTTACCCGGTCAAGGGCTGGGAGAAGGTCATGCAACTCAACGTGACGTCGGTGTTCAGTTGCATCCAGCAGTTCCTGCCTTTGCTGCGCAAGGCCGGCTCGGCGGCGAATCCGGCGCGAATCATCAATATCGGTTCGGTGGCGGGGATTTCTTCGTTTGGTGAGCAGGCGTATGCCTACGGGCCGAGCAAAGCGGCGCTGCACCAGTTATCGCGAATTCTGGCGCGGGAACTGGTCAGCCAGCACATCAACGTCAACGTGATCGCGCCGGGGCGGTTTCCGAGCAAGATGACCCAGCATATCGGCAATGATGAGCAGGCGCTGGCCGAGGACACCGCCCTGATTCCGATGAAGCGCTGGGGACGAGAGGAAGAGATGGCGGCGTTGGCGATCAGCCTGGCGAGTACCGCCGGTGCTTACATGACCGGGAATATCATTCCGCTGGATGGTGGGTTCAGCCTCTGACATCGGCGGTGTATCTATCGCTGGCAAGCCAGCTCCCACAGGTTTTGTGGAGTACCCAGATGATGCGACCTCCCGCGAACCTTGTGGGAGCTGGCTTGCCAGCGATGGCGTCCGCCCGGACACCACCAGACTTGAAGCGAGCCGGGTTATCATGCCCGCCCTGCCCCGCTTCGATTTCAAACCATGACTTACAGCGTCTCCCCCATCGGCTTCGTGCGCTCCTGCTTCAAGGAGAAATTCGCCATCCCCCGCCAGCCACAGCTGGCCCCCGCCGCCCGTGGCGTGCTGGAACTGGTCGCGCCGTTCGATCAGGGTGACGCGGTGCAGGGGCTGGAACAGGTCAGCCACGTCTGGTTGCTGTTCCTCTTTCACCAAGCGCTGGAAGACAAACCGCGGCTGAAAGTCCGTCCGCCAAGGCTGGGCGGCAACAAGTCGATGGGCGTGTTTGCCACCCGCGCCACACACCGGCCAAACGGCATCGGCCAATCGGTAGTGAAACTCGACCGGGTCGAAGCCGATCGGCTGTTCATTTCCGGCATCGATCTGCTCGACGGCACGCCAGTGCTCGACATCAAACCCTATGTGCCTTACGCCGATATCATTCCCGGCGCCGCCAACAGCATCGCCAGCGCTGCGCCGCAGTTGATCGAAGTGCGGTGGACAGATTCAGCGCTACAACAGGCGCATACCCATGCGCAGCGCCTCGGCGAGCCGTTGGTTGAGCTGATCGAGCAATGCCTGGCGCAGGATCCGCGCCCGGCCTATCAGACCCCTGCGCCGGACCGAGAGTACGGTGCGCAGTTCTGGGATCTGGATGTACGCTGGCATTATCCAACGCCTGAGCGGATTTGCGTGCTCGAAGTCATTCCCGCCTCAGCGTAAAACCCGAAAACGAAAAAGCCCGCGCTGCCTTCTCAGGCAACGCGGGCTTTTTGCTTTTCTGTAGGCCTTCGCCTGCTCGCGATTGCGGTGGACCAGTCACGTCAGATGTCGACTGACAGGGCCCTATCGCGAGCAGGCTCACTCCTACAGGGATGTATTTACTTCTCGACGAACGCGCGTTCGATCAGGTAATCACCCGGCTCACGCATCCGCGCCGAGATCTTCAGGCCGAAGCTGTCGAGCACTTCGCTGGTCTCGTCGAGCATGCTCGGGCTGCCGCAGATCATTGCGCGGTCGTCCTGCGGGTTGATCGGTGGCAGGCCGATGTCGCTGAACAGCTTGCCGCTGCGCATCAAGTCAGTCAGACGGCCCTGATTCTCGAACGGCTCGCGGGTCACGGTCGGGTAGTAGATCAGCTTGTCACGCAGCGCTTCGCCGAAGAACTCGTTCTGCGGCAGGTGCTCGGTGATGAATTCGCGGTAGGCGACTTCGTTCACGTAACGCACGCCGTGAACCAGGATCACTTTTTCAAAGCGCTCGTAGGTTTCCGGGTCCTGAATCACGCTCATGAACGGCGCCAGGCCGGTGCCGGTGCTGAGCAGGTACAAGTGCTTGCCCGGATTCAGGTCATCAAGAACCAGGGTGCCGGTAGGCTTTTTCGAGATGATGATCTCGTCGCCTTCCTTCAGATGCTGCAATTGAGAGGTCAGCGGACCGTCCTGCACCTTGATGCTGAAGAACTCCAGATGCTCTTCCCAGTTCGGGCTGGCGATCGAGTAAGCGCGCATAAGCGGGCGGCCGTTGGGCTGCTGCAGGCCGATCATCACGAACTGACCGTTCTCGAAGCGCAGCCCCGGATCGCGGGTGCACTTGAAGCTGAACAGAGTGTCGTTCCAGTGATGAACACTGAGGACACGCTCGTGGTTGATGTTGCTCATGTACGTTTGACTCCTGGAGATTGGGTCTGCGCAGGCCCACCAAGGCCATAGCGCGCAATTGCATCGCATTCTAATAGCGACGACAATATCTGTTAACTGGATTATTAAGATAAGGGTTATCGGTTATATCGATATGCGATTTACTCTCCGTCAACTGCAAGTCTTCGTCGCCGTCGCCCAGCAGGAAAGCGTATCCCGTGCTGCGGGTCTGCTCAATCTCTCGCAGTCGGCGGCCAGCACGTCGATCACCGAACTGGAGCGCCAGTCCAGCTGCCAGCTGTTCGATCGTGCCGGCAAACGCCTGAGCCTCAACGCTCTCGGCAAACAGCTGTTGCCGCAAGCGGTGGCCCTGCTCGACCAGGCCAAGGAAATCGAGGATCTGCTCAACGGTAAATCCGGTTTCGGCTCTTTATCAGTGGGGGCGACGCTGACCATTGGCAACTACCTGGCCACCCTGCTGATCGGCAGCTTCATGCAGCGCCACCCGGAAAGCCAGGTGAAGCTGCATGTGCAGAACACTGCCAATATCGTGCAACAAGTTGCGCACTATGAAATTGATCTGGGTCTGATCGAAGGCGATTGCAGTCACCCGGACATCGAAGTACAGAGCTGGGTCGAGGATGAGCTGGTGGTGTTCTGCGCGCCGCAGCATCCGCTGGCTCAACGTGGCAGCGCGAGCATGGAAGATCTGACCCACGAGGCGTGGATTCTCCGTGAACAGGGCTCCGGCACACGCTTGACCTTCGATCAAGCCATGCGCCACCACCGCAGCGCGCTGAATATCCGTCTTGAGCTGGAGCACACCGAAGCGATCAAACGCGCGGTGGAATCGGGATTGGGGATTGGCTGCATTTCGCGGCTGGCGCTGCGTGATGCGTTTCGTCGCGGCAGCCTGGTGCCGGTGGAAACGCCGGACCTGGATCTGGCCCGGCAGTTTTACTTCATCTGGCACAAGCAGAAATACCAGACCTCGGCCATGCGCGAGTTTCTCGAACTGTGCCGCGCGTTTACCGCCGGGGTGCAGCGCAGCGACGAGATCGTTTTGCCGACCATCGCTTAAAGCAGAATCACCGCCCACACCAGCGCGATCATGCTCAAGGCCACGAACTGCGCGGCACTGCCCATGTCCTTGGCGTTTTTCGACAGCGGGTGCAGTTCCAGCGAGATGCGGTCAATGGCCGCTTCCACCGCCGAATTCAACAGCTCGACGATCAGCGCCAGCAGACACACGGCAATCAATACAGCTTGTTCGACACGGCTGACATTGAGAAAGAAGGTCAACGGGACCAGGACAACATTGAGCAACACCAATTGGCGAAACGCCGCTTCGCCGGTAAACGCCGCGCGCAGGCCGTCGAGCGAATAACCGGAGGCGTTGAGAATACGTTTCAGGCCGGTCTGGCCCTTGAAAGGTGACATATGGAAGAGACCAACCAAAAAGGAGTGGGGAAGCTAGATCAACGAAAGTCAAAAAAGCGTGAAACCGCCAGCGATCACTGGCTCGGAATTGACTCAAGTTGTTGCAGCAGTAACGCCGCTTGCGTGCGGGTGCGCACATTCAATTTGCGAAAGATCGCCGTGACGTGGGCCTTGATGGTCGCTTCCGACACACTCAGCTCATAGGCAATCTGCTTGTTCAGCAGGCCTTCGCAGACCATGGTCAATACGCGAAACTGCTGCGGTGTCAGGCTGGCGAGGCCATCGCTGGCGGCTTTGGCTTCGTCGGACACGCTCACCGCTTCGAACGCTTGCGGCGGCCAGAACACATCGCCGTCGAGGACCTTGCGCACGGCTTGCTGAATCACGCTCAGATCGCTGGACTTGGGGATAAAGCCGCTGGCGCCGAACTCGCGGGATTTGACCATCACCGAAGCCTCTTCCTGGGCCGAGACCATCACTACCGGAATCTGCGGGTATTGCCCGCGCAGCAAGACCAATCCGGAAAAACCGTAGGCGCCGGGCATGTTCAGGTCCAGCAGGACCAGATCCCAGTCGGCTTTTTCGGTCAGGCGGGTTTCCAGCTCGGCGATGCTTGCGACTTCCACCAGCCGCACGTCCGGGCCGAGGCCCAGCGTCACCGCTTGATGCAGGGCGCTGCGAAACAGCGGGTGATCATCGGCAATCAGGATGTCGTATGTGGCCATTTTTCAAATGATCCTGTTTTTGATGGCCGGCCGGGGCATTCCGACCAGACCAAAGCAACTCGAGATGCCGCTCGCAAGCGATATCCACAGGGGCACGTTCAACGCCAATCAACAGCAAACACGGCGTTTCAAACCTTGGCCGCACCCAGAACGGCGCCAAGCATGCCCAGCGAAGACAGGGTGGTCAAGCAGCGCGGCCGCTGGCTCGTACAGTATGGGCCACTATTGCGCCAACTCCGCCTGCGGCTTTGGTATATAGCGCTGCAACTCGGCATGAGCCGGCGTTGACTCGTTCTTGTCCAGTTGCTGTTTTGCGCCGAGGTAATGCTGGCTGAACACGTCGAAATACGCGTCCAGCGCCGAAGCGGCATCCGCGTCACCGGCCAGTTCCAGGCACAGCGCCGCCACTTCTGCGGTGCACAGATGCTCACTGCGGGTCGAGCGGCGCAAGCGGTAGCGCGAGAGTTTGTCGGGCAACAGGCTCAAGATCGGCAGCCGATCGAAATACGGACTCTTGCGAAAAATCTTCCGCGCTTCGGTCCAGGTCGCATCCAGCAGAATGAACAGCGGGCGCTTGCGGCTATCGGCGGCGACGGTGTTGGTCACTCGCGACGGCTCGACATACTCGCCCGGGAACACCAGATACGGCTGCCATTGCGGATCGTTGAGCAATGCCAGCAACTGCGGGTCTGGCTCGGTGCGCGACCAGATGAACGCATGGTTGTCGCGCACCACATCTGCAATCAGCCAACCGGTGTTGCTGGGTTTGAACACCTCTTTACCGGTCATGATCAGGCACACGCCCGAACGGGTTTCGACAGTCGGCCGCCAGGCGCACAGGCAATGGCTGATGATTACCCGGCAGTCGCGACAACGCTCGGAGCGAAAGCCCCGGGCCTGAATCGGCTTGATGCCTTCATCTTCACGCTGATCGCGCAGACGGGCTACGGCGTTGGGGGCATGGTTCATCGCAGGCGACGTCGGCAGGCAGGGAAACTCGACACGAACAACACTCGGCAGGGCAATAAAGGCCGGCAGTTTACCAGAGCGAGAGGCACAAGCCTGTACCCTCCCGACCGGCTCCCCTATAATTCGCCGCCACTGAACGCACAGTCACGTGACGGGTCGAACCACCAGTCACTGAACCAGGAGAGTTTCATGCTGCGCCTTATCGTTCCCACCGCTGCCATTCTGCTGGCGTCGTCCTTCACCGCTCAGGCAGCGTCCCTGAGTGAGCAGAATCTGAACAGAGAGCTGCGCAATGTCGCCGCCCAGAGCAGCGTCGGCACGCCTCGGGCAATCAATGAAGACATTCTCGATCAGGGCTACACCGTTGAAGGCACTCAGTTGATCAATCACCTGAGCGTGCAAAAGAGCCACGCCGATAAAATGCGCGCTGATCCTAAAGCTGTGTACTTTCAGTTGGGCGCGTCGGTGTGCAACAACCCGTCGTACCGCAAGCTGATGGCCAAGGGCGCGATCATGCGTTACGACTTCACTGAAGTGAAAACCAACAAGGCGATCGGCTCGGCGAGCTATCAGGAATCCGACTGCCCTAAAGCCGCTCCGGCAAAGAAGAAGTAATCACCGCGAATTGGCGCGCCGCTGTTCATCCTCGGCGCGCAATTCGGCAAGCAAGGCCTGCAGATATTGAGAACGGCACTCGCCGCCAGACCACGGCAACACTCCTCTTCGAGACTGGTCTGACTGGTCTCGGCCGCTGCCAATAACATTCGATACAGCTGCGTATCGATTTCCAGTACTACTCTGGCCATCTGTCCCGCCTCCTTGTCACCTGCAAATCCTTCAATAGCCTGTCACTTGCGTACTGATCGCCGCGAAGTTGTCGCATAACGCCTGTAAATCAGTTAATCAGAGGGCTGATTGCTCGGTAAGCGCTCGGACGAGCGGTAGCGCTTCGCACTGAGCCATTCTCGGTTGCTTACAAAAGAAGTCGCAGCGTAATGCCGCGCGACAGTCTAGATTCAGAGTATTCCCGATCATCTGTTGACGGCAGCCAAGGAACTGCCCAGAGGTGTGTTTTTGCAGCGCGGCACTGACGCCGCTCGTCAGGGCCACCCGCTCTGTGCACAAAGGAGACATTGAATGCCTTACCAACCGAATGACCTCTTGAGTCGTCATTTTCAGGAAAGCGGCCCCGACCTCATCAGCAAGGTCGAAGAACAACTCAACCGTGTTTCCCCCAACAGCCCGAACATTCCGATCTACCGCGACATGATCCTCACCGTGCTGCGCATGGCCCAGGACGACCACAACCGCTGGAACGCCAAGATCACTCTGCAGGCTCTGCGCGAACTGGAACAGGCTTTCCGCGTGCTCGAACAATTCAAGGGGCGACGCAAGGTCACGGTATTCGGCTCGGCCCGCACGCCGCTTGAACATCCTTTGTACGCAATGGCGCGTGAGCTCGGCGCCGCACTGGCGCGCTCCGACATGATGGTGATCACCGGCGCCGGTGGCGGCATCATGGCCGCGGCCCACGAAGGGGCCGGTCGTGACCACAGCCTCGGTTTCAACATTACCTTGCCCTTCGAACAACACGCCAACCCGACCGTGGACGGCACCGGCAATCTGCTGCCGTTCCACTTTTTCTTCACTCGTAAACTGTTCTTCGTCAAGGAAGCTGACGCGCTGGTTTTATGTCCGGGCGGTTTTGGCACACTGGATGAAGCACTGGAAGTGCTGACGCTGATCCAGACAGGCAAGAGCCCCTTGGTCCCAGTGGTATTGCTCGATACACCGGGCGGCACATTCTGGCAGGGCGCAATGGATTTCATTTGCCAGCAACTGGAGGCCAACCGATACATCCTGCCAACCGACATGAAGTTGATGCGGTTGGTCTTCAGCGTTGACGAGGCGGTGGAGCAGATCAATCAGTTCTACAGCAACTTCCACTCCAGCCGCTGGCTCAAGCGCCAGTTTGTGATCCGCATGAATCACAAACTCAGCGATCAGGCACTGGAACACATGCAGGACGCCTTTGCCGACCTGTGCCTGAGCGACCGGTTTCATCAACACGCCTATGCCGGCGAGGAACATGATGACGCTCAATTCAGCCATTTGGCGCGGCTGGCGTTCGCCTTCAACGCTCGCACCCATGGCCGTCTGAGGGAATTGATTGACTATATAAACCTGCCGGAAAACTGGGCTCATTCTCAACCACAAACCGCTCAGCGCAGCCGGGAGCCCTCAAAGGCAATTTGAAGGCAAAAAAAACGGCCCGCTATTTTCATAGCGGGCCGTTTTTTATTGAATCATTCTAATCGTCCATCCCTCGACCGCTGAACAAGCGGTTGATCATCTCCATCGAAAATCCCCGATAGGCCAGGAACCGGCCTTGTTTGGCCCGTTCTTTCACATCAATCGGTAAATGTCCGGAGAACTTGCGCCGCCAGGTTTCCTGAAGTTGCTCCTGCCAGTTGATACCGCTTTCGCGCAGGGCCAGTTCGATATCGGCACGCTGCAGACCGCGCTGGCTAAGCTCCTCACGAATCCGCAAAGGGCCATAGCCGGAACGGGCGCGATAGGAAACAAAGCTTTCGAGGTAACGGGCTTCAGAAAGCAGACCCTCTTCCGTCAGTCGGTCAAGGGCTGTTTCGATCATTTCCGCTTCAGCGCCGCGCTGGCGCAACTTGCGCGTCAGCTCGACTCGACCATGCTCGCGCCGTGCGAGCAGGTCCATGGCGGTTCGTCGCACTGCGACGAGTGTATCGAGTACGACGGTGGTCATCGCTGCTATCAGATATCAGCGTCAGCCAGATCGTCTTCGGTTTCCTTGACAGCGGAAGCCTTGGAGTCGGCAATCACTGCTGGCGACAGCAGCTTGTCACGCAGTTGCTTCTCGAGCTTCGCGGCGATTTCCGGGTTGTCCGCCAGGAACTTGGCCGAGTTGGCCTTGCCCTGACCGATCTTGGTGCCTTCGTAGGCATACCAGGCGCCGGATTTTTCAACGAAGCCGTGCAGTACGCCCAGGTCGATCATCTCGCCGTTGAGGTAGATGCCCTTGCCGTAAAGAATCTGGAATTCAGCCTGACGGAACGGCGAAGCGACCTTGTTCTTCACAACCTTGACGCGGGTTTCGCTGCCGACCACTTCGTCGCCTTCCTTCACCGCGCCAGTACGGCGGATGTCGAGACGAACCGAGGCGTAGAACTTCAGCGCGTTACCACCGGTGGTGGTTTCCGGGCTACCGAACATCACGCCGATCTTCATGCGGATCTGGTTGATGAAGATCACCAGGCAGTTGGCGTTCTTGATGTTACCGGTGATCTTACGCAGCGCCTGGGACATCAGACGGGCTTGCAGGCCCACATGCATGTCACCCATTTCGCCTTCGATTTCAGCCTTCGGCACCAGCGCAGCCACGGAGTCGACGATGATCACGTCAACGGCGTTGGAGCGCACCAGCATGTCGGTGATTTCCAGTGCCTGTTCGCCGGTGTCCGGCTGGGAAACCAGCAGGTCATCAACGTTGACGCCCAGCTTGCCGGCGTACTCTGGATCGAGGGCGTGTTCGGCGTCGACGAATGCGCAGGTCGCACCGGCTTTTTGCGCCTGGGCGATCACCGACAGCGTCAGCGTGGTTTTACCGGAAGATTCAGGGCCGTAGATTTCAACGATACGACCTTTTGGCAGGCCGCCGATGCCGAGTGCAATGTCCAGACCCAGAGAGCCAGTGGAGATGGCCGGGATCGCCTGACGGTCCTGATCGCCCATACGCATTACGGCACCCTTGCCGAATTGACGTTCGATCTGACCCAGGGCCGCAGCCAAGGCTTTCTTCTTGTTGTCGTCCATTAAAGTCCTCACGTAATCAATAAGGCCTGACGGCCAACACCTGTATAAGTAGCCAGTATTATTCCACAGCGTTCGAAGATCGCCTACCCCTGATTTTCGATTTCTCGTGCCGCTAGTCGCAACAGCCCCTCTAGCGCAGCCTTCACCGTTTGTCGGCGGACCTCGTCGCGGTTGCCGGGGAAGTGCTGAACCTCGCTGGAAATCGCATCGCCCACTCCCCATGCCAGCCACACCGTGCCGACCGGTTTGTTCGGCGAGCCGCCGTCCGGCCCGGCCACGCCGCTGACCGCCACGGCAAAACGCGCCAGGCTTTTATCCTGTGCACCACGCGCCATCGCCTCGACCACCTCGCGACTGACCGCGCCCACCGTCTCGAACAGCTCGGCCGGCACATTCAGCTGCTGGGTCTTCTGCCGGTTGGAGTAGGTCACGTAACCGGCCTCGAACCACGCCGAACTCCCTGGAACCCGGGTAATTGCTTCGGCGATACCGCCACCGGTACAGGACTCGGCAGTAGTTACATGAGCATTGAGCACTTGCAGACGACGGCCAAGTTCGGCGGCCAGTTGGGTGATCTCTTTCACGGCGCACTCCGGATCGTGTGGAATGCGTACCACCGTACACGAGCCGGTTGCATCTTCACTACACAGAATCATTCAAAATGTGCAGGCGCCAGCGCTCTGACATAGGCCTGACAGGCCTGCAAGGCAATCAATCCGCGGTCGCCGGTGTCGGTGATGGCGACAATTCGTTGAGCATGCGCCGGGTCAAGTCGGGCGCGTACGGCTGCATGATCCACGCGGCCGGGGCCGGCGGTGGCTGGCACGTTGCAGCCTGGGGCAACGTCGCCGGCGTCGAGAAGGACTGACAGGCGCACATCAGCAGTAGCAAGACGATCGCGCAGGCGATCCTGATCACGTTGGGCATCGCTCAGCGCTCGAAAATGGGTTTGTTCACTGCTCGCGAGCCGCTGCTCCAGTGCCAGGCGTTTATCCTGTTCAGCCTGTTGCGCGGTGGCGGCGGCGAGATTCTGTTGATTGACGGCTTCAGCGTTTAACCGTGACTGCTCCGCCAGTTGCCGCCCGTAACGCCAGTCCTGAAACTGCCAGGCCGCCGCAAAAGCACCGGCGGCCAGCCATACAATGCCAATCACTCGCCAAGGGATTGGCATAGCACCGCCCTCGCCCGCGCCCAGATTTCCAGTCGATCCTGCAAACCGTTCAACCCGCCGTTTATGCGTCGGGTGATGATGTTGAACTGATCACGATCGGCCAGCTCATTAAGGCCCTTCTGTTCCCAAAACCATGCCGCAGACTCGGCCGCCCACTGTGGCTGCTCTAGCAGTTCGGGCAGGGACAACAGGCGTTCATCGCCGAACAATCCAAGGCTGCACTGGCGATAGTTGCTGCGGCCGGTGATCTGGATCAGGCCGCGGCCGCGATACTTCTGCCCGTCACCGTCAGCCTCCGGCGTGTTGCCCAGACGCAATGCCAACGTACCCGTGTCGTATTTGCTCAGGTACTGGTTGTTGCCCAGTTCGCGCACGTAACGCAACTGTCCCGACTCGTGGCCGATCTGCGCAAGAAACGCGGCAATGCGCTTGGGCGAGTCGATGCGACGACGCGCCATGGCGTTGTTCAGTGCAGAAACAAAAACGCCCGCTTGGGAGCGGGCGTTGGGCATGATGTCGATAAGGTTGTTTTCGGTTATTTGCATAATGCTTGATCCTCCCTGGATTGCCCCGATTGAATCATGGCTGGCGGTTGCTGCGTGCCAACCATTTATTTGCCAGAGTTTTCAGGGTTCCGGTCGCGCCAGTTTCTGCGGGTACTCCATCCACCGGCAGCACCTGCCCCCCCGATAGCTGCCATTGTTGAAATTCCAGCCAGTCGCGATTGCCGGGTTCCTCGGGGATAAATGCACAGTCAGCCAGGCGCAGCACGCCGCAGGCGCTGAGTTGATAAGCCATGAATGTCGCTCCTAGATTTCAGCGTCCGCTGTCCATTCAAGTTGCAAGGTCTGCCCCGGTGCGCTGCCGACCGGCGTGACAGTAGCAAAAGAAACACTACGATCGGTTACGCCCTGAAGAAGCGTACCGGTGCAAGCCTTGCTGATTGTTTGATTCCATACCTGATTACTGCTGTCTGCCGGGCAATAGGCGGTAACAGTCGGCTGAACTCTTTTCTGCACCAGAAAGCCGATCGTCATCCCGTATTGGCCGGTGTTTCCTGCCGGGACCTGGGTGAAGGTCGAGATACAGGTATTGGTGCCATTGTTGGCTTTGACCGGCAGCCCGGACGCGAAAGACTTTTCGTAGTAGCGCTGACACAACGCCAGCTCTTGCGCGATGGACCGATGCTCAAAGGGAGTGGATACCGGTCCCTCCTCCAATTGAACCTGTGCCAGGTCCACCGTTTGCAGAACGTTGAGAGGCAAGTCGAACGCCAATATCAGGCAGTCGCCGCTGCCTTGCATCTTCCCGGCAATGGCAGGAACCTGGAACGTTGCGGTGTAGCGAGTCCATGCCGTGCTCAATTGAAACGCATCGACCAGCTTGCCAACGGGGGCCGATCCGCCCGCGCCGAATTGTTGCGCAATGGTTACTTGTAATGATCGCGCGGCATCGGATCGGGCCCAAAACGTCAACGTCGCGGTTTTACCCGCGAGCGTTCTGACCGACTCGATATTCTGGGAGATTTTGTGAACGGTCGCGCCCGCGCCCGCAGCAGTTTGCTGCCAGCGCAGGAAGCAGGCCGGCTCATCGGAGACCTCGCCTTGCCCGAGAGCAAAGTTCTGACGAGTGATGCTCACGCCCGCATTACCGTTCCAGTCGCAGCGAAATCGGTCCGCCACATAGCCGCCGGTATTGGGCCCCTGGTTGGTTGTGCCACGCTGCCAGATCCGGAAATCACCGTTGATCAACAAATTCCTGCGATAGACCTGCACCGGGAATTGTTGCAACGGGTCAGGCCTGGAAAGCTGTCGAATGGCGTGGGCCAATTGATCGGTCTGTTCTTCGTCAGGCGTCAGGCCAGCGGCTGTAATTGCATTGAGAATTTCCTGGGTAACACTGTTGCCCCAACTCGCCGGAATCAGCGACCCCGGCTTTCCTGCTATCGGGTCTTCGTCGACAAACCTGCCGTTTTCCAGACCTGAGCCCGGAATGCTTTTCGGATAATCCATATCACGTCCCTGATGATTTAAAGCGCGGCAGCCAGCCAGCGCGGTGCCACCGGCCGATGCTCACTGAATGGGAAGAATGAACCTTGCGGCCACTCGCGCAACGCCCGTCGATACGTTTGCAGTTCGGCGTATTGCTCAGTGGTCAATGTCGTGCCGCCGCCGTCCTCCAGTTCATCGCGGTCGCGTGCGACCAGGCCGTCGGTGGTGGCGAGTTGCGCTGTACGCCACAAGCGCTCGATGTCAGCAGCTTCATCCGGTGAAGGCGGCGGTGGATCGACCAGAACCGGATAGCCGGTATCGGCACGCACACCAATCACTTTCGGGATGACCGCCATCTGCTGCAGCAACGAGATCCAGTACCCCTGAGGAATTTCGATAACGTCGTCGGGAATGTCCGACGAATTGATACCCGGTACATAGGCGCCCCGGGTACTGGCGCTGAACAAAATATTGAACGGATTCATTCAGTAGCCCTTTGCAAGGTAAAAAACACCCCAGTTCGCACTGACGTCACCGGTGTAGCTTCGCACCTTCAGCCGGCAGCCCTGTTTCGTCGCAGAGTTGGAGTACATGGTAACCATCGCGCCATCGCCCCCCGAGTGGATGGCCACGATCGATGAAAACGCGTTGGGAAAAGAGATAGGAAAGCTGACATTAACGTCGCCTTTGGCATCCGTGGTGCCAACACCCCACTGGTCGATGTTACCGCTGGGATAGCGTTGATAACCGACGTTGCCTACGACACCGGAATGCGCTGTGGCGTACCTGTCGCTGACCGATCCCCCATACAATCGCCACTGATTGCTCAGCTTGATCAGATAAGCGGAATCACCAAGATCCAGCTTCAGCGGTCCGAATGTGCCGTTACAGGTTTCGATCTGTTCATTGGCTGCCGGACTGATCGTCAAGATACCGGTGCCCGCATTGATCACGTGAAGGGTACTGGCGTGAGCAATTCCGTTGGTTGAAGGCAACGTCGCTGTGATCGGCGAGTTATTCGCGAAGCTGGCGACTCCACCGATATTGGCAGCACTCAGAACGGTGCTCACTCCATAGGACACGAAACCGGAAAACTGCAAACCTGTTCGGGTTACGAATTCAGTCGTAGCAACCGATTTGCCACTGTCAAATTGCGGCGCAGTCACAAATAACTTGTTACTGCGTAAAGCCACTAACAGCTGATCATTGGCCGACTCTGTAGGCGTAAGACCGGCAGCCTGGATGACCTTCAGCAATTCCTGCGTGACGCCGTTCCCCCAACTCGCCGGAATCAACGATCCCGGTTTACCCGCTACCGGATCCTCATCGACAAACTTGCCGTCCATCAGGCCCGCACTGGGCACACTTTTTGGATAATCCATTACTCATCTCCTGATCTGAAAACACACAACCTGATGGCGTTAGCCAGCATCAGCGGCGAGCCAATCGGGGGCCGAGGGCCGGGAAACTGACGAAGGAAACTGGCTTGAATCAGGCCAGTCACGCAGTGCCTGGCGGTATTCCAGCAACTGCAGATACTGAGCGGGCTTGAGCGTTGTCCCACGCCCCAGCGCCTGCTCGTCGCGATGCCGCGCCACCCACCATTCCGTAGCCGACAGGCTGGACTGACGCCAGGTGCGTGCTGCTGTCAAAGGCTCTTGCTCCTCGACGACAGTTACAGGAATGACGACAGGGTTGCCCGTGACTGGTAACGGCTCGACCTCGTGGCGCAATTCACTGACGGGTGCGCCGATCTCAACGTGCATGCCCTCCGGCACCCGCACCATCGCCTCGACAAAAGCCGGTGCATACAGTTGAGTGATTGCGTACTCACCGGTATCGATCAGCTCGACCGCGACACCGTTTTCCAGCCGTGCATAACGGGCCATTACTCGTACTCCCAGATTTCACAGAAGGCATTACCGCCGACACCGCTAAGAACAGAGGCGGACGCACTGGTCGAACAAGAACCACTGCCACCCGAGCCTCGATTCCCTGAAGTGCCGGGGCCACTAAGGCCCATCAACGGGCCGCCGCCATCAAACGGACTCGCCCCACCGCCGCCGGCCAATACGCCCCAATTGGCGTTGTACATGGCATAACCACCGCCAATTCCACGTGCGTTAGCCAGGTTTCCACCCGTCACGGCTTGCCCTCCGGCGCCACCCTGGACGAAGCCGACTGCCGTGGCTGTCACGGGGAATGTCAGGATTTGCCCGCCCATGCCTCCCGCTGCGCTCATGTAGCTGCCAAAAGAAGCACCACCACCGGCCTGCCCCATCGCGTTACGTGAAGCGCCACCTGCTCCCAGTGAAACCGGTACGCCGGCCATCATTTCCGCGCTCACGTCATACAAACTCTCGCTATAGGCGCCACCGCCACCGCCACCGCCGATACTGTGATAACCCGCTACCACCGGTGCACAGCCGCCGCCCGAACCACCGGCACCTACCAGACGCACACGAATGCGCCTGGCCCTTGGGTTAGGCTTGTAAACCGTGATCCCAACCGTCTCGATCTGCCGGACTGCCAGCAACCGCCCCACCGCATCGGTGATGCCATAACCAGCCAACGTGGTTGGGGTATTTTTCAGTCTGGTGAAATCAACAAGGGCGCCGATGGCTGTGGCCAGTTGATCGGTTTTGGCTTCATCCGGCGTCAATCCGGCAGCCTTGATCGCGTTGAGAATTTCCTGCGTGACGCTGTTGCCCCACGCTGCGGGAATCAACGATCCCGGTGTTCCGGCGAGCGGGTTTTCATCGACGAAGCCGCCGTCGACGAGGCCCACGCCGGGAATAGTTCTTGGATAGTCCACGTCAGAACCTTTTTTCAGTTTTACAGGCAGCCGAATGCCGGCAGCACAAGGCCGCCTGTCAGTATTTCAGTGAGTAAGTCGCGTATTAAACGGTCGGCGAATTCACGAATCTGGCCGGTGCGGTCGGCCACTCAATGACCGATGGATAATCCGCTTGCAGCTCGATACGCGCCAGGTTCAGGGCGTAGCGTTTCCAGGCTTGCAGCGAAGCCGACTGCTCTGCGGTGGCCTCACCCACGTCATAGGCATATTGCAATGGTGCGACGCGAATGATCACCTCACGCAGACGGTTGTCGCGTTCACTATCGGCTTGCGCTGCCAAGCCTGCACGCTCGGCTTCGATGTCCAGTACCCAGTCGTCATCCTTCCAGAAGTAGTAGCTGTTTGGCCGTCCCTTGACCGTCAGATAATCAGGCAGCGGGCCCAGTTCGCTCCAGTAGACATAGTTGCCATTGTCCTTGCGATAGACGAACCGGTTGCGCAGGTCGATCAATTGCGAGGCCTGTGCATTACGCCAAACCCAGACATAACCGACCTCGGGAGTCGGCAACAGCTCCGTCAGCACAATCACATTACCGGGTATCTGAACGCCGATGCCCGGCGTCACTGGCAAGTCGATCGGGCCGGTGAGGATCTGGTTGGTTTCGTCTACTACGTAGTAGTAATCCATTGTTGAACTCCTTTGCTGATGAAAGAAGCCGCAAGCGGGCCTCAAATAATTTTTATCCGGCCTGGATAAGCCGTGTTGCGCGGACGGGTTTCAATTCCACCGGTGTTTTCGGTGAAGCCGAGACTGATGTTGGCTTGGTTGAACAAGGCATCAGGTGCCGCGTTCTGTGCCGACACCAGCGGTACGCCCAGCAAGTCGCTTTTGAGTTCATGGCGATGGGAGCGGAACATGTCTACCTGCCAACTGCCGATCGAACGACCGGCATCCACGCCTCGACCCTCGTCGCTCAATCGAATGAACTCACCGCGACCTTCCGGCCCGCGAAAGGTCAACGTGCCGTCGCCACTGGTCCAGCCTCCTTCGGCCCCGACTCTTGCGGCCTCGGCGGTCAGCGCGCCGGACTGCTGCGCGTGATCCCACAACCATGGCCAGTCGCTGCGACTGAACACCGCCCCGTTAAGCGGACCGTATCCGCCGGGGTTGAGCAGCGTAGTTGTCTCGAATACAGCCCGGCCCAATGGCGTGCCGTCGAACCGTCCGATCGGCCACCAGTTGCCCGCGCCGTCACTGCGCAGATGCCACCAGTCCCCCGAACCCATCAGCACGAAAAACGGATAGCCGGCAGCGACCAGATGGGTATGAAATCTGATTCTGTCGGTGCCCGAAGCTCGCACCACCAGGCGCGACGTCGAGTTGTCGACCCGACGCACAATGGCGTCACGGACCCCCAACGCGCGGTCCGATGGCGGCAGGCTGATGGTGGTCGCACCACTGCCCGCATTGACCAGTACCAGACCGAGCTCATTTGCCGCCAACGCGTGGGAGTCCGACACACTGATCACTGACGTGCCCATCGGACTGGCCAATGCCAAGAGGGCCTGCAAGGCTTTGAGCAACTGCCGATTGTCCCCTTCGGCAGGCGTCAGTCCCGCACCGGTGACAACGTTGAGCAGCTCCTCCGTGACCGCATTGCCCCAAACGGCGGGAATAAGTGAACCCGGCGTGCCCGCCACCGGGTTCTCATCAACGAAACGACCATCGACCAGGCCGACGCTGGGGACGCTTTTTGGATAGTCCATGGATTACTGGTTCTCTGGTAAATGACAAATGAACCGCGCCGGGCCGGTCGCCATGGCGGCCTGTGCGAAATAAAAAAAGCCCACGTTGAAGTGGGCTCGGTTGACGCAGAACTGAGTCGTGGGTCTAGCCGGAAACCCCGCTGACAAGGTCACGAATCGCCACCAAGGCATCATCGGCAGCGCTGCGCGCCAGATCGATCTTGCCCTTGCTCGCCTGTGCACGGATCTGCGCCTTGGCCTTCAGGCGCAAGGTGCGCAGGCTCAGCAAGTGGTCGGTGAGTTGATCGGCCTTGGCGAGAATCTGCTCCGCTGCCTGCTTGGCGGTGCGGCCCTTGACGACCCAGGCTGCGACCGACAACGGGACTTCCTTCTTCGGGTAGCCGGCATCCTGATAGGCCTGCGCGTCGGCGGCGGCCTGGGCGTATTCCATGGCCTTGAGCGGGTCGCCGGCCAGTGTGGCG
Organism: Pseudomonas sp. 15C; assembly: GCF_055484735.1. Taxonomy (NCBI): domain Bacteria; kingdom Pseudomonadati; phylum Pseudomonadota; class Gammaproteobacteria; order Pseudomonadales; family Pseudomonadaceae; genus Pseudomonas; species Pseudomonas sp. 15C. The sequence goes on from NZ_JBUDGD010000012.1 coordinate 28,461, forward strand.
CGGGTGTTGTCGGCGGCGGTGTCGACTTTCGCGCAAAGCCGCTCGACTTCTTGCGAATCCAGCACGACCTGTTTTTCCGCGTTCAATACCCACTTCTCGCCGTCCCAGTCATGGGCTGCCGAAGGTTGAGGCAGACGCATCTCGCCGTCGAACTGATGAAGTTCCTGAATAACGATCATCGAATAAGCTCCCAGGACAGTTGCACGTTCACCGCGTCGGCGAAGTTGACCGCGATGCCGACACTGTAATCGGTGATTGGATGCGCCTTGATGCCCATGCTCAGCAACAGCTCATCGCTGTCGGCGTTTGATTGGCCGAGGTTGTGTTCTGCCTGATAGCACTGCCAGAGCGAGCGAAGATTGGCATGGTCGAAACTGGCGACCAGCGTGGAAACCGTAACGTCATTAACGGTGTTATTGGTGAACAACACGCAAGGGGAGACGGTCGCCGGGCTCCAGCCAAGGGCATTATTCGAGACGCCAGTACTGACGGGCGACAGATAGCTGTAATTGCCCCCGGCCCATCCGGTTGATGGAAAAGCCACAGTCGTCACTGCCGTCGAGGACGGTGTCGGGTTACCCGCCACAAGGCGTGCCGAACGCGCATGAGGGTCCAGCGGCAGAAAAATTGCCCCGGTGCCGTTAACCGTTTGCGTCCAGGTCAAACGGGCGCGGTTGTAGATCGTGCGCACCGTCGGCACGGAGCCGGGCGCCCCGGTGATGACCCAGGCCAGGCACATGTCCAGTGCCGTTGACTGAAACCCGCCACCCGCTGCGGCGTTAGCCGTACCTTTCAACGACTCCGGGACAACGTCATGAATGTTGCCGCGCTGCACGTAAAAGGTCAGCGCACCACCCACGGCTTGTGCACGTAAAAAATAATGACTGTTGGGCAACAGATCGACGCTGCTCCAGGCGGATGTCACGAACGTACGCGAACGTCCCAACTGGCCGCTGACGATTTCCTGACCCAGGCTGATAAACGTACCTGCGGCAATCGAAACCCTGCCACCGCTGGTAGACGCTGCGGCCGGGCTGACGACCAGTCGGCCATCGGCGCTGGCCACGGTCGGCAGCGGCAAAGCCACCAACGGCAACGCCAGATCCTGATTCCAGCCCTTGGCCGTCACCGACTGAATCGCCTGCAACAACTGATCGTATTTCTTCTCGTCCGGCGTAATCCCGGCCGCATTGATCACGTTGAGAATTTCCAGCGTGACCCCATTACCCCAATCTGCCGGAATCAACGAGCCCGGTGTCCCCATCAAAGGGTTTTCATCGACAAACTTGCCATTCACCAGACCGGCGCTCGGCACACTGTTCGGATAATCCATCTCTCATTCCTTCCTAGTCATAATTGATGTGCACCTTGGTATGCGCCGGCGCGCTGCGGTGGATCAGGCATTCAAGCGCCGAGCCCGGGTTGACGCCGAAGCGCTCGCCCCAGTAGCTCGCGCCGTAACGCCGGCCGAGCAGCAGGCGGCCGCCGGTGTTGAGCGTCCACATGAATTGCGCTTCCCAGGTGCCCCAATGGGCCGAGCCGAACCGGGCACGGCCCATGCGCGGGGCTTCGTGTTCGGTGATGGTGGCGTTGGGGTAGCCCTGGCTTTTGGCGATGTCGAGGTAGTAGCCGACAGCCTGGCTGCCGACCGCGAGCAAGCGGCGGCGTACGGCGAGGCGACGGTCGTCGAACAGCGGCGTGGCGCCCAGGCACGGATCGGGCAGGTTCATCACCTGTTCCCAGTCCGGCACCAGTTCGCTGACGCCGGCCGGGTCCATCTCGTTGAGCAGGTCAGCGGCGCGCGCATCGAGGCGCGCCAGTTCGACGGCGACGCCTTGCAGCACGTCTTCGAGCTCCGGCACACGTTCCGGGTCCCACGCCGGGCCGCTGGGCAGCAAGGCGCGCAGTTGCGCCTGATATTGCGCGGCGGTTCTTATGCCCCCCATACGCAGCCCCCAAACGTCAGCAGCTCGCTGTCCTTGGCGGTGACGTTGGCGACCGGCGCGCTGAGCACGTGATCGGTTTCACCGGCAGCGCTGCTGATGGCTTCGCGAATGTGGCTGATCAGCAGGTCCTCGCCGAGGTCGGCCTCGCGGTTGTGCAGATCGCGCAACTGGGTTTCGACCGCCGCGCGTACGGCGCTGGTGTCCGGCGTGAGCTTCAGGCGGTAGGTCACCGGCACCTGAATCGGCGCACGCACATGCACTTCGGCGGTCACTGGGCGCAACGGCTCGATGTACGCCTGCACCTGCGCCAGTTGCTCGTCGTTGGGCACCGGTTGTGGATCGTCGTCACGCATGATGTACACACCGACGGTGCCGGGGCCGAGAAAGCCGCCTCGGCACCAGGCCCGGGTCACGCCGGGCACTTCCAGCGCCCAGGTTTCGTAATCGTCGGCCGAGCCGCCGTGGGGAATGATCCGGTACGAGCGAATCACCCGCGAACGCAGCGATTCGAGACTTTCCCGCGCGACGCCGCCGCTGAGACCCGGCGCCAGGACGACGAAGCTGTTGCCGACCACGCCGGCAATCGGCTGCACCGGCGTCAGCGCCAGCCCGGCGTCGGCATTGCCAAGGCTGCCGGCCTCCAGCGCTGCAATCGTCGTCGTGTTGCTGCCATTGATTGCAGTGCGTGCGCTGGTGACTTTGTAGGTGCGGCCATCGCTCGATTGCAGCAGCGTGTCGACGTCCAGCAGCGCGCCGGCCGTGGCGCTGAAACTGACGCTGCCGCTGGCGACTTGCGCGGGTTTGCGCGGCTGGTTCAAACGCAGTGCGGCGATGCGCTCCAGAGTCGACTCATCGGCGGTGTCCGGCAGGATCTGTTCGGCGATCCAGTCGAGGTAACCATACAGGCCATAAGCGGCGCCGCTGAGGGTGCGGGCCAGCACTTGCGCATCGGACTGGCGCAGCGAATCGCCGGCCAGGTCGCTTTGGGTGCGCTTGATCAGCACCGGCAGCGAAGGGGTTTCAAACGGCATAGATCACCTGCCAACTGTTATCGGGGTTGATGTCCAGACGTTCGCCGTCAGCCAGGGTCAGGACCGTGCGCAGGTTCAGGCGCTGGGCGTCGAGGCGTTCACTGAGGATGTCGATGACGCTGCAGTGGCCGTCGTCGATCAGCCATTGCAAGGCCTCGCGGGCATAGAATTCAGCGTCCATCTGGGTCTGTCGGGTCAGCTTGACCCGGCGCAGCAGCCACAACCGTGAACCGATGCGATCGTCGGCGACGGTGGGAAAGCTGTCGCCCCACCAGCCGAAACGTTCTTCGTCGTCGAGGGCGTCGTCATCGGCGGCGCGGCGCCAGGTGAACAGGCTGATCAGCACCGCGCGGGTCAGCGCGGCGTGCAGGTTCGGGCTGATGAGCATCACTTGCCTCCTGCCGGCACGCCGGTCTGACCGTTGCCGGCCTGAACGCCGAGGTGCACATGGTTGATCTGGCTGACGCCGCCGGCGAGCTGGTCGCCAGTGGAAACGATCTTGCCGGTCTGGTTGATGACGGGCGTATCGAAGTTCACCGCGCTGCTGGCGCGGATGTTCAGCGTGGCGGTTTCAATGTCGATGATCCGCCCGCGCTTGAAATGAATCCGGTCGCCCTCATCGGTGTAGATCGCCACTTCACCGGCGGCGAGCGATTGCAGGCGATAGCGGCGGTCGGCGATGACCAGGGCGATCGCATGGGAACGGTCACCGCCAATGAAAGTGACGACTCCTTCGGCGCCAGCCAGTGGATGGCTGGTGAAACCGTAGGGTTCGAAGTGTTCGAGGTCGTCGTTCACTTCGCCGGCGGTGAGGCGCATTTGCAGCGATTGCAGCTTGGAGGCCGAATTGGCGAGCACGACAGTGCCGCGCGCCAGCAGGCGTGTCAGTAGGCTCATGGGGGTGTCCTGAAGAGTTTGTCGACACGGATCCTGTGGGAGCGGGCTTGCCCGCGATGGCGGCGTGTCAGGCAAAGAAATGTTTGCAGTAACCACCGATATCGCGGGCAAGCCCGCTCCCACAGGGGCGGGTGGTGTCAGCCGGATTCGGTGTCAGGTCTGGGATTTTTTCGCTGGCGTTGGATCAGCATCGAAGGTATGCGGCGGTGCCACCTGCAAGGTGGTCACCGAGCCCTGCGCCGACAGCGAATAGGTGACTTTGGAAATCAGCATGTCGCCGTCGAACCCCAGTACCGGATCTTTCACCCGCACCAACGTGTTGTGCCGCCACAGATCGCCGTTGGCCTGACGCCAGCCCTGCACCTGATAGGTAGTGGTTTGCGCCCGGCCCATGCGGGTGGCGCTTTCCCATTGGGCACGCTGCTGCGCCAACTCAAAGGTCAGTTGCGTGCCTTCATTGATCACCGTGGTGCGCCGTCGTTTGAAGGTCAGGTCGGCGGCCGTCGATTCGACTTCGCTGACCGCCGCCCCGCTCTGCTTGTCCGAGCCTTTTTGCTGGCCGATCACCCGGTATTCGGAGAACACCTGGCTGTAATCCATCGGTGCATTGGCGGACAGAATGTTTTTACCCAGCTCGAGCACATCACTGGCCCGACCGCCGCTGCCGGGCTTGGCCAGCACCAGCCGGCCCTGCTCGTCATCGGTGGAAAACACCCGCAGCAGCGAGAGCAGCCGATCGATCGACTGAAACGCCGTTTCCCCCGGCACGATCGTGTGCTTGGCCAGCCGCGCGGTTTCGGGGATTTCATTAACCACCAACAACCCATATTCCCTGGCCAGATCCTGAACGATGTTCAGCAATGGCTGTTGCTGCCATTGGCTGGGCAGGTTGCGGGCGGCACAATCGACCAGATCCTGGGTTTTCGAGCTGCCTTCGATGGTCAGGCTGATCTGCCGGCCGTCATAGCGGATCGGCGCCTTGAACACGTAACCGGTCAGCACCAGATCCTGGCCGATTTTCACTTCGCACGGGTCACCCGGTTTGATCCGCTGATCCACCGTCTGCCCCGGCCACTGCCAGGTGATGTCGAGTTTGAAGGTGCGGAACTGGCGCTCCAGATCAGCGCTGATTTCCACGCTTTTCCAGCCGCCGTATTCCATGTTGTTGACGGTCAGCGTGACAGTGTTGTCCATCTCGCTCATGGCTTACTCCCTGGAGACTTTGACGTCGTTGGGGGCAAAGCCCGGATGGTTCATGGCGTTGCTCTGCGTCACTTCAGTCACCCGCGTGGCATCGGCAAATTGCTGATAAGCCACCACCAGCGCGGGCAAGCTTTCCTGAAACGATTTGCTGACCTGTCGCACACCGGAAGACGCCACGGCCTTGAGGTGCGCAATCAACGCTTCCTTCACGTCATTGATGGCCTGGTGGTGTTTGGGATCGGCCTTGTCGAGCATCGGGTCAATCGCCGCTCCGACCGCCTTCTGCAGCGCTTTCATTTCCTCGGTCACCGGCACTTCCTGACGGGTCACCGGCTGATCCGCCTGATGCGCCACCGAAGGGGTCGAAAGCAGTTTTACCGCAGGGCTGGCGACCGGCATCGACGCGACCCATTGCGCCACTTTCACCAGCAGCGTGTCCTGCACCAGATCGGCCATGGCTTGCGCCGCCGCGTTGGTGTCCTTGCCGGTGGTGATCTTTGGCGCATCGGCCTTGCGAATGGCTTCGAGTTGTTGCGACACGTCGGCAATCACGCCACGGTAGCCCTCCTTCGCGAATGCCTTCAGCTCCTTGATATCGCCAAGCAAGCCTTTGAACTCTGCCGCCACTTCCTTGGGCAACTCCTTCACGGCCTTGACCAGTTCGGTGATCTGTCGGTACTGCTCGATCAGCGGTTTGAGCTGTTCCTTGATCACCTCATAAACTCCGGTGAGGCTGTTGCGCAGATTGGCGATGCCGATCCGCGCAGCCTTGATCAGCGTCATCGCCTGTTCAAAGCGCGCCACGGCCGAACCCAGCAAGGTGTCGGCCTTGGTCAAGAGGACTTTCTGGGTACTGACCGTCGCGGTCGGAAACGGCAATGGTTTATCGGGATAGAACTTCAGCGCAAAGGTCACCAGCCCGCCGTCCTGGCGGGTGTGGGTCATGTCGCATTCGCCGACCTTGACCTGCAAGCGCCCGAGCCACGGATGCACCAGCTCGCCACTGCCCGCCTCTAATGCCTTGAGCAGCTTGTCGCGCTGCTCCAGGCAATCGGCGCCGACGATGAAGGCGGTGATGTCGTGAATCTTCGCCTGCTGGCCGAGGTCTTCGAAATACGGCAGGTCACGTTGCGGGTATTCGTGCAATTGCCCCTTGCGACCGACCGGGGTTTTCGCCTGGTCGATCCAGAAGCCGACACCGCGAAAGGATGCCGGCAACAAACGGTCACGCCAGTTCATTGAGAACCTCCCATCGACAGCGAGCGATAGCCGATGCGCGACGCCACGGCCAGGCCCGGTTGATTGGTTTGCGGTTGTTCGGTGCGCAACCCTGCCGGCGCATTCTCGAAGCGCACGGTCAGGCCGCCTTCGAGTTGCGTGCGGTTGTTGATTGCGCTTTGTTGGATCAGCGCGCCTGAACCTTGCTGCAACGAGCCGCTTTGCAAGGTGCCGTTGCCGGCAGCCATCGAGCTGGCCCCGAAGAACGCCGGTGCGAGTTCACCCTTGCCTTCGGCGTTGGTCTGGCGTTGCGCCTGGGTCAGCGTTTCAACCTTGCCGGTGACGTTGGCGATCAAGCCGGCAAAGCCACCGTCGAACAACTCCTTGATCGGCGCAATGACGGTTTGCAGCTTTTGCCACAACTCGCCGAACCACTCGGTGACCGGCCCCCAACTCTCGATGATCTGATCCAGAGGTTTCCATTCGAACAGGCCGTGCAGAAAATCCACGACCGGCGCGGACAGCGCCAACACAACACCCCAGATCGCCGAAAAAACCTCACCGATCGGCTGCCAGTACCGGGCAATCTGCTCCAGCGGCGACCACTCGAACAGGCTGGTGAAAAAGCCTTTGACCCGTTGCACCGACGTTTGCAACGCCATCCAGATCGGTTCGAAGAACCCGACAATTCCACCCCAGGCACTGGTGAGCATTTCCATCGGGAAAAAATCGAACAGCGTGCGCAAAATATCGCGGGTGCTTTGTATGGCCGACTGCAGCGCCGTCAATATCGGCTGGAAATACGCAATGACACCTCCCCAGGTGCTGGTAATCATCTGCATCGGCGAGAAGTCGAACAGCGACACGAGGAATTCTTTAGCCGGTTGCGCCACTTTTCGCAGGCCGCTGAACATCGGTTCGAAGAACGTGACGACACCACCCCACGCCTCGGTAATCATCTGCATCGGCGAGAAATCGAACAGGTTTCTGAGAAACGCCATCACCGGCACACTCAAGGCCTCGAGCAATTCCCAGATCGCCGAAAACAGGCTGGTCAGCGGCCCCCAATTTTCGATGATCATGCCGGCCGGGGACCAGGAAAACACCGATTGCAGGAAATCCGTCAGCGGCGCGGTGACGGCTTTGACCTTGTCCCAGACGCCCGCAAAGAACCCGCCGAGCGGTTCCCACAGCGCCGCCAATGTGGCTAGTGGTCGCCAGTCGAGCACCGAGCGCAACGTGGCCATTGCCCTCGCCCCGACGTTTTTGATGCCTTCCCACATCCCGGTAAAGAAAGCACTGATCGGCGTCCAGTTGGCGACAATCAAACCGGCCGCCACGGCAATGCCCATGGCAATCAGCATGATCGGGTTGGTCTTGAGCACCATGCTCATCACGTCGAACACCTGCGTGGCGCCGCTCACTGCGGTTTGCATCGCCGAAAAGGCGATGGCCCCCGCCGCCAGGCCTTCGACCAGTTGCGGATTGTCGGCGAGCAGGCTGCCGACCTGGGTCAGCACCGGTTCCAGACCGACCACCAGCGCCCCAACGGCCGGCACCAGGGCGGCGTCGACCGAGGCCGAGACCTTTTCCATCGAGGCACTGAACACGTTCATGTTCTGCGCAGCGGCTTTCGGCGCGGCGGGCAGCTCAACGGTTTTCGCCGTGTCGCTGACGTCGTTCAATTTGCCCTGAAACGCCGCCGCCGATTTGATCCCTTCCACGAACGGCGTAATCACACTGCCGCCCTTGAACAGACCACTGATGTCCAGTTTGCCAAGGCCAGTCTGTTCGAGATTGTTTTTGAAGCTCTCGACCTTCACGCGCAGGGCGCCGAGTTTGGGCGAGAGTTCATCGATGCCGGTGATCAGCACCGGTTTCGGGGTTTTCTTCTCTTCGTCTGCCATCACTGCACCTGCTGCATCGCATTGATCCGTTGCGCGTGCTCCAGCGATTCGCGGAGCACATCCAGTGGCCTGGCCATCATCTGTTCGGGGTCAACCTTCCAGAACCAGGCCAGGTCATAGGCGACGGCGATCAGGTCGGTGATGGCGCCGACGCCGCACTCATGAAAAAACTCGCAACGGCCCAGCTCAACGCGTTGAGGTCAGCCAGATCCAGCTGGTTGACCGACGACGGCGGAATGCCGGCGCAGACGGCGATGTATTTGGCCGCCACGTCCATGTCGAGGCTGACTTCTTCGCTCTTGTCGATCTTGTACGGCAGCGCCTTGATCGCTCGCACTTCCTGCACCGTCGGGCGGCGCAGGACGAGTTCGGTCAGGGGCTCGCCGTGAGCTTCGATCGCAACCTGAAGCTTCACGGCGCCGCTCATTGCCAGGTCCCCTTGATGCCTTCGAATTTCAGTTCGATGGTGGCGTCATCGCCTTTGGAGACCGGCTCTTCGACCAGGTAGGCACCGGCCAGTACGTAGACTTTGCCGTTGCTGAATTCGCAGGTGACGGTGATGTCGGTGCCTTCGATCAGCTTCTTCAGCGGAAAATCGGCGGTGTGCAGCGCAGTCACTTTGAACGACGGCGCGATGTCGGTTTCCTTGTAGAAACCGGGCACGACGGTTTCGCGTTTGACTGCCATCAGCGGGGCTTCGCAGCCGCCGTTGATCGTCAGTTGTGCGCCGTCGACCTTGACGTAGCAGGTGCCTGCAATCAGTTGACCCATGGTGTTACTCCCTTGAATGAAAAAGCCCACGCGAGGTGGGCTGAAAGCGTGGCGAAAATGACCGCGATCAAGCCGCGTCGTCGTATTGCAGGCGGAACTGGTTGAGCAGTGCGAACACGCGCAGACCGTTGATGTAATCCGGCGGGAACAGCACGTTCACGCGGCTCGGGTCCTGCACGTCACGCTCGACGATCAGGTGCTCGGCGAACAGTTCGGCGTTCTCCACGTGGCCTTCCAGCTCGAGCTTGGCGTACTGCGCAATCAGCTCGCCGCGAATGGTCGCCGGGGTGACGATCGGCTGGCCGGCGCCGAAACGGGTGCCGTCGGAGGCCAGTTTGTGCCGCCCGTATTTGCTGGTGATCACGCTTTGCAGACGGCGCACGATGAACGCCGACTGGTGCATGGTTTCGCTGTCCAGATAAGAGTTGTCGGCCTGGCCATAAGCGTTTTTCTGATAGGTGGTGATCGAGCGCTGGATGCGCACGTAACCGCCTTCGTAGTACGCGGTGGCGATGCCGTAGTTGAGCAGCGACTGCCGCTCGGTCAGTGTGAAACGCTCGCTGGCCGGCGCCGGATCGACACCCGGCAGGCTGCCGCTTTGCGTCGGACGGCTGGCGTCCGCCGAGATGAACACGGCGGTGCGCGCAGCCAGTGCCGCCGCTTGTACCCAGAACGGTTGCGGAACGCCCGGCTCCAGCGCCTGAATGGTCATGTGCTGGTCGTTGCGCGCCTGGCCTGCGGCGACCAGAGTGCCGACGGTGCCGCGCTTGGCGCTGTAGACATGACCGAACAGTTGCTTGGCCCACGACCAGCGACCGGTGCTGTCATCCATGACTGCTTGCCAGGTGTTGAGGGTCGACAGATCGGACCACGGCAGTGCGATGAACTCGAAGGGCTCGTCGCCCAGTGCCGCCACCGCAGCCACTTGATCCGGCACACCGGCGCCGCCGGTCATGGCGGTGATCGCAGTGGTCAGGCCGGCCGGGGTTTCTTCGCCGTTGCTCTTGCCCAGGCGATTGAATTGCAGGCTGATGTCGTTGCCGCTGTCGCCCGTCCATTTGGCGCTCAGGGTGACCACGCCTTCAGCGGCAGCAGCGCTGACCGGCAGATCGGCCGTGGCGTTGATTTTCTGCGCCAGGGCGGTGGCCGCTTGCGCCGCGGTGGCACCGTTGACCACGGTGGCCTGCACCCGCACGCCGCCGACATACAGGTTGAGCACTCCGGCCTGAGTAGCGGTACCGGTCAGGGTTAGCACGCCTTTGGCGATCGCGCCTTCAGCGTTGTGCAGCGGCAGGCACCAGATCTCACCGATCGGGTCGGCCTTGCGGAAAGTCTCGTACATCGAGGCGAGCATCGAGCCCTGACCACCGATGCTTTTTGCCAGCGCCACGCTGGACACCAGCACCAGCTTGCCGACTTCGCTCGGGGCGATGTTGTCATTGACCTGCGCAACAATGAGACGACGCATGGCCGAGGTTGCACTGTTGGCAGCCGAATTGTCCATTTCGGCATAGAACAGCGGTACACGAATGTCCGCCGGGATGTTGCTGAATCCGATCGCCATTATTTGGCTCCCTTTGGTTTGGCTGTTGCGGTTTTGAGGGTGATGTCGCCGTCAGCCAGACGGCGGCGCCACCAGGCGCTGTCCGGCACTTCACGGCCTTCAGGCGGCAGCAGGTCGCCGGCCTCCGGGTCAGGTACGACGCGGCCGGCGGCCGGCAGCACGGTGATGCGGTTGCTCATGGGGTTACGTCTCCAGAGAAAGTCATTTCCACGCGCCCATCGGGGCCCGGGCGTTGCAGGTTGGGGTCGGCCGGATCGATCGCATCGACCCGCACGGTGGCCCCGGTAAAGGACGACAAACCGTCCAGTTCGCGTTCATGCCAACTCTCCGCAGGCTGACTTGGCAGATTGCGGCCGAGCTGGAACTCGGCAAAAAAGCGCAGCCGATAAAACGCGCGGCTGCTGTTGAGCGAGACCAGTTCGCCGCCGTCATAAACGATGGCGCTGTAGTCGGAATCCACTTTGAAACCCACCAGTGCGCGCCACACTTCGGCGCGCAGCTCATGCAACAGATCCAGCGCTTTTGTCGCGTCGCTGGCGTCAAGCACGAGGACGATTTCGAAGCGGTCGCGGATCGGTTGGCTGGTGAGGTTTTGGGCGGTGCTGTTGCTGGCCAGATCGGCCAGTGCTGTGATGCTCGCGCACGGAAGTTGTAGCGTCGCATCGGCTTGCAGTGCAGCGACGTCAATGCCCACTGCGATTCGATTGCCCAGCGTTGGGCACTGAGCACGCAGTTGCGTGACCAGAGGGGTCATTTTCATGAAGAGCTACCGAGTGGGGCCGTCACAGGTCAGCGCCTGCACTCAACCCGGATTAACGATGTGCCTCAGCCGTTGGCTGTCGGTCAGAGTTTCGTTAGAACCATCTGCCGATGGCGAAGCAGTCAAAAGAGACCATTTGCTCGTCGTTCTGTGCGAACTGCCCGAGGCTGAATGCACAGATACTGGCGAAGCCGAGCCCCCGGCTATAGGCGCCGACGCTGGTCACCTGTCTTGACACACCGAGTACGCCAACCAGGTTCCCAATCACAAATCCCGGCGCTGCGAATGGCATTGGATAGATCCAGTTGAAGCCCATGTTGGACGGGTTGTTGAACGGGATGCCACCTCGACCGTAGAGCGTGCAGATCAGCGTGCCGTCGGCAAACTTGACGTACTCACCATTGGCATTGGCGCCACGTTCAATGACGGCGCCGGTTGGAACGCCCTTGTCCTGGCCGACCGTTCCGACCAACGCGGCAACGGCGGCACTGCCCAGTCCGAGGCCCGCCCGAGCGGTTGCCGGGGAGTTTCCACCCGTGCCACCTCGTACTACCGGTACAACAGTGTCCGTTGCCACAGCACCGAGTCCGAGCGCCAGGCGTGCCGAGGCGACATCCGTTGTGCCGGTTCCGCCATTTCGCACCGGCAGGACATCGAAAGCACTAGCGTCCCCCAGTGCTGCCAGCTTCGGGCCGTACTGAACGTTGAGGTTGTTGAATGCATCGGCCAGTGCCTTGGGATAGCCCTGCACGGGCATGATCGAATAGGCCGCAGCGTTGGCCGTCGTCCCTTGGTAAGCCGGGATGATCGACAACATCGTCGGGCTGGCGATATTGCTCACTTCATATTGTCGTCCATCAGGTCCGACGAAGGCGTCGCCCACCCGAACGTTAGTCACGAAATCAACGTTAACGCCAATAACCGCGGGCGAATTATTGGTGACATTGACCGTACCTGTTCTAAGCCATGGCATGGTTAAGTCCTTTTTTCGAAAAAAAAACCGCACTCGGCGGTATACGGGACTACGGAGCGTTGATAACGCTCAGGGCTGCGGGCGATCAGCTAATTTCAAACTATCGACCGGTATTCCCGGGTCAGCCGCAATCAGCGGAACAGCCGGCTGGACAGGCCACTCGATAGCCGCCGGCCAGGAGGACTGTGCACTCACTTTACCCAGGCTGAACTTGTAGGCTTTCCACTGCTTCACGTTACCAAGCAGTACTTGCTGCTCTGCCTCATCTTCAGTTGTCGCCTCCCCTGAATCAATTCCGTAACCGAGGGTGTCGATCCGATCCTGAATTCGCGCAATCTGTGCTGCAGCTGCCTCGTTTCTGCTCTTGAGCAACGCTTGAGCTTCCGTCAATCGTGCTGCGGCAGCCGCTGCCTCTTTCATGGCTTTGGTGATCAATTGCGACCAGTCGATACTCATGCTTCGACCCCCTTTTGCGGCAAGGGCTGTGGCAACGCCACGTCGCCGTCAGGAATATTGATCAGGTCCGCGGGAAAGGCTTGCGCCTGGCTGTAATGAGCGGGAATTGGCAACAACAGATGAAGCGTCAGTTGTCCCTGCTCGCGGGTAACGTCACCCACGAACCATTCGGAGTCGATCGCGCTTTGCGGCAACGTGTCGCCGTCGGACAACCGCGAAAAATCGAAGGTTTCGCCGTTCACGGTAATCAGCGCACCCGCCTTGTACAGTGTCAGAGAGTCGTCTCTGCGCTGCGGAGATAGAATAATGTTCATCAATACCATCTGCCTATTGCGATCAAATTGATTTGCGCAGCCGAGGCTGCATTCGTTGTTGCGATAGCGCGCCAGGCGCCCCAGTTGGCAATAGACGGGGGAATCCAGACACTGGCCATTACACAGTCGGCGTAAACCTTGCCAATCGCTGCCGACGTCACAGTGGGTATCGATGCGAAGACTGAGGGATAGGCACCCGGGGCATACGCATCACTGCCGAACAATGCGCCCACTGCGTAGGTACCCGTCGAGTTGGTGGCAATTACCTTCCAGCAGACCAGCGTGCCATCAGCGAATTTGGTGTATTCACCATTGGCGTTGGCCCCCCGTTCGATAATTGCTCCGGTAGGTGCCCCGGCACCTGAAACGACGCCGATAACGTTGTTCTGCCGGTAAACCATGCGCCATGGTCCGAAAACGCCCGTACCGTATTGATCTCGCTCCCACGTCCGTAAAGTGCCACCGCCAACGATGCCGTTGACCTCGTGCCAGGCCTGATGAACCGGCTGACCGGCGTACTTGATGGTGTCCATCAAACCGTAAGATGATCCCGTCGGTTTCACACCAGTTGCGGTATTAATGACAAAACAGCGTCCAGCCGGAACAGCCGCCGTGTCGTCGATGTTGCCGTTGTAAACCGGGGCGTCACCGCCGATACCAAACGCTCCGACCCGCATGACGCGCCCGGCAGTTGCATCGCTGAGAGTGCTTTGCAGGGTAGCTGAGGCGGCATCGCCCAGTTCCAGAGCAGCGCGAGCTGCGGCCGGCGTTGTGCTACTGGTTCCCCCTCTGGAAACTGGCAGTACATCGAAATTAGCGGTTGCGCCAAGCGCCGCAAGCTTCGCTCCATACTGATTGACGAGGGTGCGTAATTGATCCGCAGAATCTTTGACGTAGCCTTGCATAGGCGCCAGTGCATACGGCCCGCTCGCAGAACTGCCGCGGTATTCCGGTGCAATGGATAGTGCCGTGTCGCTGGCAATATTAATGACTTCGTACCATCCGCCATCGGGGCCTCGAAAAGCATCACCCACACGGCTATTGGCAATGAACGCAGTGCCGTTGCCAGTGACGGTGGTTGAATTCTGGACGACAGTAACTGTTCCAGTTTTATACCAGGGCATATGTACTCCAGGAATGTTAGAAAAGTTCAGGACGCGGCAACGCCCTGGCAAAAGACATAAGTCGTCCACTTACCAAGCGAGAGAAACTTACTCTTTGATAATCGGAATAGCCGGCATCGAATAGTAGATAGCTTGGGGAATCCCCGGATAATTCGTGTTGAAGCCGGTGCGTGAATCGAGCATCAATCTGGGTTCGCCATTGGCAGCGAACCCCCATCGGATATAAGTGATTGCATTGACCGTCACGCCATTGACTGCCACTTGTCCCAACTCCACATCAAGCGCCATACCGACGGCCAGATAGGTATTCGAGCTGGTAATCCATGTGGCTGGGCGATAGATATCCATGCGTGCCGCGCCGGCAATCGGTTGTCCCGAAACCAGTATCCAATCCTGAGGAGCGCCGCCCAACTCTCTTTCAAAGACCGGGGGGCGCAGCAAGGAGTCAAACACGACTACCCCGAGTTCATTGCGCACGCGCATTCCGTAACCGCTGACGGAGCGAAGGTTATAGGCGTAAACGCGTATGGCAATGTTTTGGGATGTATGTCCGCCGTTACCGATAAAGGCCAATACCGCTCCGGTCCAATTTCCCGGCCCGCCCAGATACTGGACGCTGTCATAGAACAGCGCTGGATTGTCCCATGCCCTGACAGCCAGAATGGGCGGCGCTGCCGAGGTCACCGGATATGGAAAGGCCAACTGATACACGGTACTCGTAGTGACCGCTATGTTTTGCTCCAGCAAAATTCCGAGATTATGAAACTTGCTGTCGATAATAGTCGCGCCGCCAGCATTACGTACAAGCAGTCCAAAATTACTCATGATTTCGCTATCACATAGAGTGTTCCGGCGGTGTGGTAAGCATTGCTCCACCACCCGTAGAATCCCCACTCGACATAGCCATCGCGCATAAACGCCCACACCGGACGCTTATTGACCTCGTTGCCGACCACATAAGCAGTAGCATTGTTTGAGTTGAAACCAGGCAAAGCAAAAGTTCCCGAATCAGCAAACCCTACGGGCCTCGAATAAATAACTCTCAATGCCCGATCAGTCACATCAATCGACATTTTTCCCTGCGCGTCGAACGTTCTGAATCCGAAAGTCATGATGAGAGCATCCCCATTTCAACGCGTACCGTGCCGGCCTGGTCTACCACCGTCCATCTTCCACCTTTGTCCAGTGTCCAGATGGGCGTGCCATTGCTGGCCAATGCGGTGGACTGGATGACGTTGCCAATTTTTGCGTTGGTGATCGTGCCGTCCTGGATGAAGGCAGAATCGATGAAGGTCTGATTACCAGAGACCGTGAACGGTGACGTCGGTATTCCTTTGGCCAGGTTCAACAACATGAAGGTGTCCGCACGCACGACGAACTGCGATGAAACACCGGATGGATCGACCTGGAGGCCTAGTCCGAAAGACGCCGCGTATTTCTGGCCGCCTGCAGTCGTGTCCATTTTCACCGACCACAAAGTCGACAACTTGCCGCTGGTATCCGCCAGTGCAGTTGCAGTCTCTCTCACGGTCGCACTGTTTTGCCCGACCTGTGCGGTCAACTGGTCAATTTTCGAGGCTGTCGCAGCGTTAGTAGTCGTCACCGCTTTTTCGAGCGAAGTAACAATTGCCGTGTTCAGATCAGTGGCGACCTCAACAGTTGAAAGACGCTGCGCCGTGGCTTCATTCTGAGAAGTCCTGACGCTGCTTTCCGTGGCGATGGCCGCCGTACTGGTCCAACCCTTGAGCGCATCTGCCAGCTCGCCTTCACCATTGTCGTCTCGAGACGCTGCGCGCAGCGCCTGAAATGCGGCGGCCTGAGCCGTTATTGCGCCGTCGATCTTGCTGATATCGGCGGTATTGGTCCCGACCTGCTGAACCAGACCGGTAGCGGTCTCGACTGTTTGCCCGACGTCGACCCAATACTCGATGTTCGGTGGTGGCGAATTGACGGGGACTGGGGCCTTGGCCTGATACAACCGATCGGCCTGACGCACAACGGCGTATTTCGCATAAGTCCTCGTTGGCTCATAGCTTTCGTCCAGGGCATCAATCTGGCTTTGCAGTCCGGGGATTTTTTCAATGTCACTGAGCAGGTCTTTACCCAGTTCGGTCTGCGAGATCTTCCCGGCGAGCATGTCGAGTATCGG
The DNA here is from genome assembly GCF_055484735.1 of Pseudomonas sp. 15C. Taxonomy (NCBI): domain Bacteria; kingdom Pseudomonadati; phylum Pseudomonadota; class Gammaproteobacteria; order Pseudomonadales; family Pseudomonadaceae; genus Pseudomonas; species Pseudomonas sp. 15C. The sequence continues at coordinate 44,774 of NZ_JBUDGD010000012.1, forward strand.
TCCTGCCTCTGAACTGGCTTGACCCAGCACACCATTGCCAGTCGGATACCAGGGCCCCATATTGCCCGTACGATCAACCAGCCTCGCCCAGAAGAAGAACGACGTGCCGGCCAACAGGCTCTGCATCGCGTAATCACTTTGCGGATATGCCAGATCCGCCAGTTTGGTAGCGGCCTCAAGGTTTGCCGTCGGCCCGTACCAGATTTCGGTTCGCTGCGTGTCTTCAGCACCTGCCGGGAACTCCCATTTCAAGCCGATACCGAACAGCAGGCTGTCCGCCTTGAGGAACGTCACCGATGGCGGTGGCGTGGTTTTCCCGGACAGTTGCGTTTCCACCGAAGTCGCATAGATCGAACCGATGTCCAGCGCGTTGATGGCTCGCACTTTGGCCACGTAACGCCCGGCATAAATGCCGCGTACCTCCATCGACGAACCGCCGGTTCGACCGGCATATACCCATTCACTGTCGTTCTTGCGCCAGTAAACCTCATAAGCGATAGCGTTGGCCGGACGCGCCCACTCGATGGTCATGACACCGATTGCACTGCCTTGATCGACGAAGTGGTTGTTACTGATCGTGACTGACGTCGGTGGCGCCTGAACGCCTGGCGGTATGACTGTGACAGGCGGGCGTTCAATGCGGGAGCCGTTGTCGATTGCGCCGTACTTGCTCGGCACATGTTTGACTGCACTGATGCTGTACTTGATTTCAGTGTCGGTGAAATCTTCAGCAATCGACAACACGCGAAATTGCTGTGCAGCCAGAGAAACGGAATCAATGGCCCACATCGACTGCGCCGGCGGCAACTCGCTCAAAGGCTGAGTAAGGACCACACGCTGCGCCTCGTCACTGATACTCACTGACTTGATCACACGTGACACGGCTTTGCCGGTCGGCATGACCAAGGTGAGAGTATCGCCAGCTTCGGCGGTCACGTGGGCATCCAGGGTCAGCGTATCGAGTGTTGCATCACGCAGGCGTCCACCAATCCGTCGCCCGGCGCGGTCGTTGTCAGCCACGCGGATAATTTGCCCCGGACGCGCCAACGTCCCGTCCAGACCGACCGAGAAAGTGACACTTTCAGTTTCCAGGCGATTGGTCAGTAGTGCCCACTTACCAATGCGTTGGGCCTGGGCCTGAGACGTGCAACCGGTAGCGGTGATCTCCGTCTGCTGTACACCATAGCGGGCGATACCATCAGCATCATCGACGTACTGAACCTTCTGCCGGTAGAAGTCCGTCGGATCATTCCAACTGACCAGCGCCACGGTGAACCGGGTCTTTTTCGCCGACCCACTATAGACGAACTTGCCATCAATGACGTTACCGTTGGAGTAGGTGTACACCGGATCTTCCGGCATGTCGGCCACCGCCATGACCGAACCCGCCCCCCAATACGACATGCCACGAAACGTGGTCGCCAGATCCTGCAAAACCTTCAGTGCATCGGCACGCACCGACAGATACAGATTGCAGGTGAAGCGCGGTTCAGTCCCGCCCTTGCCGTCGGAGACAGGCTGGTCGCAATACTGACCGATGCGGTACAGCTCCCATTTATCGACCTGACCGGCATTGAGCAAATGGCCCAGGCCATAACGCGGATGCAGCAGCAAATCGTAGTAAATCCACGCCGGGTTGTCGGTCCAGGCCGATTTGAACGTACCGTCCCAAATGCCAATGTACGTGCGGCTCTGCGGTTCGTAGTTGCTGGGCACCCGAATGATTCGTCCGAGCAATTCAAACGAACGCGACGGTATCGACTGAAACTGCGAAGCATCAAATTGCAAACCGATGATCGCTGAGCCGGGATAGCGCAACTTGGCGTCGATCACCTCAGTACTTGATTCGACACTGGTGGTGTCGGCAATGGCGCCGCTGGTGGAATTGGGGGTCAACCGGCGTACTCGCACGGTCCAGCCACTTTTGGCCGCAGGCAGATCGATACGGTGCGATCGCTCGTACTTGGTGGTGGTTTTGCCACTGAACGCAGACGTCAGCACTTCGACGAAGGCACCGCCATCGGTGGCCAGATCGATCGCGTATTTGACTGTATAACCGTTAGTGTCGCCGTTGCTGGTATTGGTCTGCGCCAGTCGCGCCACCGCCAGACGAATCCGCACAGCCGACAGTTGCAGGTTGCTAAAGGCCTTGATCCACGGTTGATCACTACGCAGTTCGACCGCTGCGACCGTCTCGTTTTCCACTGCGGGAAAACCGGGGATATGTGCCTGATCCTGGCTACCGGTACGAACATCCAGCGTGACACCATTGAAGTTGAGGCTGCCGTCGTCGTTGGCCAGCGGTGTTTCATCCAGAAACACCGAGCGGGCATCATTTTTCAGACCGACAATCTCGCCTTCGCTGACGAGATCGAGGATACGAGCGTAAGCCGTGCTTTGCAGGCTGTCTGGCGCCTCCACGGAGGGGCGCGGCTTGGCGCCGCCGCCTTTGCTGCCAGCGAGAATGAGGTCAGTCATGGCTTTCCTTCAGGCGAAATAAAACCCGCACAGGGCGGGTTGGGTGGACGTCAATAAAAGATCGAACGCTAGAGTTGATCCTGCGCGTAGATACCTGCGCTGATCACGGAACTGCCGACGACCAACTGGCCATACAACAGACCTACCGGATTACCTTGGGCGCCGGTGTTGACCGGGCCGTTGAAGCTGTAGCTGGCGCGATGGGCTGGGCTGTCCTGAGACCCCAGGCCTTTCGCTTGGGGGGACAGCATTTGCAAAACGCCACCGATCACCATCGCGGTTCCCATTTGATACAGAAAAGGTGAAGCACCGGCGAATGGCGTAAACGACAGTACGAATGCGGCAGCGATCATCACACTGCCGACAATGGTTTGAAGTGATCCTGCGCGCTTTGACCCTGCGATGACCGGCACAATTCGCAGCACTTCTTTGCCGGTAGGCTTACCCAGTTCATCTTGCGAAAGATTTTCTCGACCGTTGAACAGCGCAAACCGAAGCCCTTTGCCAGCGCTTTCGTTCATGTACCTTTCGAAACCGGGGAACTGCTTGAAGTAACCCATGACGTCCCGCAACCCGCCGGAAGTTGTCACACGATGCTTGCGCCCAAACAATCGCGCCAGGGATCCGGATAACAGCACCGTCTGAATTTTTTGTTGATCTGTTTGCATTGCCATAGATTTCTCCGGCAGTAAAAAAGCCGCTCGCTACAGTTGATCCTGCGCGTAGATCCCGGCACTGATAACTGCGCTGCCGACAATGGCCTGGCCGTAAAGCAGACCTACCGGGTTGCCTTGAGCACTGGTATTGGTGGGGCCGTTGAAACTGTAGCTGGCTCGATTGGCAGGGCCGTCCTGGGCGCCCAGGCCTTTGGCTTGTGGAGAAAGCATCTGCATGACGCCCCCAATCACCATGGATATGCCTACAGACCCCACCGCTCCCCAAGTACCACCAGCGGCAATACCAGCAAAACCACCGGTGAAAAATGTTGCTGCGGCGATCAATACGACACCGACAACCGTCTGCAATGAGCCCGCTCGCTTGCTGCCAATAACCATTGGTGCAATACGAATATCAATTGCGCCACTCGGTGCTTTGAGCCGGTCCTGGCCAACGTTGTCGCGGCCCAGGAAAATCGAGTACGTAAGCCCCCGGTCCCGGGACTCCATCAGAAAGCGCTCGAACCCCGGAACCAGAATGCACAAGGCATGAATGGCTTCCGCGGCGTTGTTCACAGCCAGCCGGTGCACGCGACCAAAACTGGCACCCAAGGTGCCGTAAAGGCGAATAGTCCTAAGTTTTTGCTGATGCATTTCACAGCTCCAGGAGAAGACCTCCAGTCAGGTTTCAGTCATTGAATCAGGGGCTGGTGATGAGTAACTTTCGATTGATGCCGCCAACAGCTCACCGTCACTTCTGCCCAATATCCGCCATAGGTATCTCGCCGGCTGTCTCGCCCATAAAGGTGATGCAGGATTGAACCCGGCGCGGGGAAGTGATCAGGCTCAGCCTTGAGTACGCCATCTTCGAGATAAATGGCGGCATGGTTGGGCACCGGGGAACGAATCTGCATCAGCACGATATCGCCCTGCTGCAATTGGCTGACCTGTTCAAAACCTGCGGCGGGCAGGTTCTCCAGATAGAGATTTGCGCCTTTATCCCACCAGCCGTCCTCGCGGTCATAGTCACCGAGTTCGATACCCATTTCTCGTCGGTAATAGTCAAGAATGATGCTCAGGCAATCATGTACCCCATGAACGAATGCGCGCCCAATCAAGGGCGCCAGATATCCACTGGGTGTGATGGTGACCAGTTCACCCTTGCAAACCCGCCCCGCATCATCCTTGCGCACTTCGAGAATGTGCCAAGGTAACCCAGAGGCTTCACAAGAAACCCGGTCTGCCTCGCTGGCCGTCGCCGGATAATCCGGATGACTGTGAACGACGGCGAGGATCTCGCCGCACTCCTCGGCCGCTGCGTAGTCTTGTGGTGCCAGACGAAAGTGTTCACTGGGCGTCGTCGCAGTATTGCGGCACGGCACATAACGTTGTCTGCGTCCCTCGCGAATCAGCAAACCGCAGCATTCGTCGGGATACTGCGCGATGGCATGACGCTCGATAGAGGCCAGTGTGGTCTTGTTCATGATCAGCTCCGAATCAGACCCGCCGCCGGAAACGAGCCGTATGGCAGTGGATTGTTTTCGCCAAAACGCAGCTTGCAGCTGCTCAGGCGTCCACCGCACTTGTCCCTGGCCGCGTCGCTGACGATTACATCACTGGCGTCCGCCACGGGGCCGCCGTTGTAGCCGCAGTACGGACCGCGATAACCACCACAACTGAGCCACCAGCAGACGTTGGCAACGATTTGCCGACGCGGCAGTTGTACGCCGTTGAAGTCCAGTGCACTGGCGAGTTCGAACTTCACCACTTCACTGTCTTCACTGACCTTGCGCTCGATGTACCAGACATCTGGCGGCAGTTCTTCTTCGGGATCGGCTTCAGGCTGACCATCGAGATACTTGCCCAGCGTGCGATGACGGATCAGCCGAGCCCCGACCAGATCATCGAAATACAACACCAGAGCAGTGATGAAACCACCGACGTTACCGACCGAAAGCGATGGAGTCGGTTGTGTGCCCTGCCCGGTCATTTCAAAGCCTTCGGCCTGAATGGGCCAGGGTGAATACTCCAGGCCTTGCCAGAAAATCGAGGCTTGCTGTGGATAGCCGTGGAATCGGTATAGCTCGGCGCCGAGGCTGGTGGCATCGAGTTCAAACAGCTCGACCCAGGCGCCCGGTTCCAGCGCCTGGATATCTGCAGTAATGGACATTTGAATCTCCGGGCAAAGAAAACCCCGCACCAGGCAGGGTGGGTTTCGCGTCAGGCGTACCCCGATTTACGGGTGAAATGCCTGCTCAAAGGTGGCTACCAACGTGTAGAGACCTGCTCCCATCGGAGTCGGTTGATAACCTTTGCAGCGATACAGGGCCGGCTCGCCCAGCGGTGCCGTCCAGTAAAAAGGCGCGGCTCCAGCATGACGATCAAGAAACTGCACAATGGATTTGATCCGCGCCTCGTCACCGACGAAGGTCAGCGGCCAGGATTGTGATTTGTTGTTGAGGCCGTCTGCGGCCACCTGTTGATAGCCGTCGCCAAACTTTGCCGACTTGAGGCGAAACTCGACATTGCCGACAGGCTGTACTTTTGGAAGCCAGCTGAATGTTTCCGTGCTCATGTTTTCTCCGGGTGCGAGTGGTTGCAGCCGCTGATGGTCAGCGGCCGTTAATGGCGGACCAGATTTGCCCACCCGGTTTAAGGTCACGAGCAATCTGTTCGGCGGCGCCCTGTTTGGCGGCACCGGCGTAGGCCTTGGCGACGGTTTGCGAGTTCATGTCGCCTGCTACGCTCCCCCCCGAACTGTCACCCACATTGATGGTTTGCTGGATGACTACTTGATGGTTGCTGTTACCGCCCAATGCGCCGCCCTGCACCTGCACGCCGAGGGAGCCATCGGAACCTCGACTGAGCGGCATGATGGCCTCTGCTCCGGCTTCGCCAAACATGGCCATCGGCGCCAGGATCGGCCCCGTAGCAACGCCGTTTGTAAAGGCACCGCCCTTGGCGTATCCGGTGTATCTGAAATCCGACCCAAGCGATAAAGCCGGGTTGAAGATGGTGGTGTCCGCCCCTACTTTGGCGGTCGTCACCCCAGGTGCGCTACCACCACCAAACAGCGACGTCGCCGCCGTTCCGACCAGACCGAACAACGAACTCAGACCTTTGGACATCGCTGTCTGAGCCGCCAGTTTGGCCATGTCTCCAAGCACCGATTTGGCAAAATCGGAAAACGAAAACTTGCCTGTCAGCGCAAATGTCGAAACCGCATCGCCCATGGTGTTGAACGCATTGGTAAACACTGTCTTGGATTTGGCTGCAACATTGTTGGAGCTGGTCAGGTAATCATCCCAGGCCGAAGTGGCCCCGTTGATCCAGTTACCCTGAGCCTCGGTCATCGACTCGTAGTTGCTTTGAACCTGAAGAGTCATCTGCTCATGTTCGGCTTTCAACTTGTCGAGCGACGTGCCGTAATCGGCACCTTCCTGAGGTGCGATGCCTCCAGCCGTGGGCGTGTCCAGCGCCTTGCGTGCCAACGCATATTTTTGGTCGATGTCATTCAACGCTTTCGCACGCTCACTTTCCCGTGACCCCATTCCGAGTTGCGCGGCAGCAAGAGCACCATTACTGCGCAGCTTGTCGAAATCGTCTGAATAGTTGATTTGCTTGGCAGCTTGCTGCTGAACATCGACATAGGTAGCGATGTTCGCTTGCGCAATCGAGTTGGCCGACGCATGCAGCGTCACGCCGATTTTCTTTGCGGCATCCTCGATCTGCTTTTGCATCTGACGCAGTTTTTGTTCGGTAATACGTGACGCCTGAGTCCAGGCTTGTTCAAGGCCGTCGAGGTTCGGCGTCAAACCTGCAGAGGAAGTAACTGCCATGTGCGTTTCTCCGGGCTATGAAAAAACCCGCCGAAACGGGTCATATGAATTTCTGGCTATTGCCACTCCTGAATCGCACGTTCCAGGGAAAGCCCCTGACGCTGCTCATGAGGCATGAAGTCCAGCATTTCCGCCAGACCGCCGCCCAGCCGGTGGGTCTGTAGCGCAACCATTGCGCTACTCGCCTCCAGCCGCCTACCGGTATGAAGCGATCCATATCTATCGATGTATCGACCCCATGCCAACGCTTCCTGGTAGGTCATGCGTTCCTTGGCTTCGGCAATCGTGCGGCCGCCGACTCCGTTCAGCACCAGTTCGTGCCAGAACTCATCGGCGGCAGTCAGTTTTTTACTGCGCTACCGCCTGTGCCATTCACCTCATTGACTGCGTTGAGCAACAGAAACCCTAACGAAGGTTCGAGGTTGTAGGCGTCGTCGTAGGAAAGTGCCTCCGCGCCTTCGGCTCCCAACGAGACCGACGCCGCGATGTAACTCGCGTTCCGGCTCTGTTCGTTTTCACCTTGGGCGAACAGTCGCTCAATCACGCCGAACGACTGGCGGCGAATGTGCAAAGTGAAAGTGTCAGTGACTTCCTTGCCCGATTGACTATCGAGATGAGTCCAACTCACTTCTTTTTTAACCGGCTGACCGTCGACGATGCCGCCCTTGGCTTTCAGTTGTTTGAGGTTCATGGCTGATCTCAGGCTTTCTTGATCCAGGCGGACCCACCGGTACGCTGAATAGTGACGGTAGTGGTGACAACGGCATTAAGTGCAAAGTTGAACGGGAAGTCCGACACATAACCGTCGAAAGTGAACCAGGTGCGTGTCGTCGGCAACTCAAAATCATCGCCCTTACTGTTCACTGCAGGCGCGACACCTTTTCCGTCGGACCAACCCACAACCCATTTGATGCCGGTATCGCCATTGGCCTCAGACAGTTGATGCAGACGAATGTGACTGGCGTTAGTTGGGTCAGCGTTGAGGCCCAGGCTCGCGGTGCCTGGTGTACGCAACCCTTTTTTATAGGTGCGCTCTTCGGCATTGAGACTGGTGTCTTCAATCTGCTCTGCCGGAGCGCCGCCCGGATCGAAGGATGTAGCGTGCTCAATCTCCAGCACGGTGTAAGCACCGGTGCCAGTGGTCGGCGGTACTAGGGCGAAAATTTGGGTACCTTGGGTAAGGATCGACATCTAGCGTTCTCCATGAACAAAAAACCCGCAAATGCGGGGTTGGGGGTGAAACTCGGTTGGTATTGCCTCAACGGCTTGAAGCAGACGAATCAGGGTGCGGGCGTACCATCCAGATAAGGCGGTGCGTTGGGGTCCGGCTCCCGACTCTTGATAAGGTCTACCAAGGCTTGGTTACTCTGAGCGAGTACGCGTATGGAGGCATTCAATGCCGCCTGGCTGTCAGCCTGTAATTGCAGTGCTCCGATCAATCTATTAAGCGCGGCCAGATCTTCGTCATTCATAGTCAGTTTTCTCTTCGCATGGATTATTGATCAGTCGGAGGACTCTCGCGGCGGCACTTCGCAGACGCCAATGCGCTTGGCAGCCCAGCGTTCGTAAAGACCGATGGCCACGTCGGCGCCGGCCATGGCAGTCAGGCAGCCGAATGCGCCGGCAGCCCATATGGATAGTCCCGCGGCATACAGCAGCATGATCGCCGACACGCCGCAGATCATGCAGGCGCCGGAGCGCAAGGCCAGGCGCCGTAGCAATGACCAGCCGCGGGCGCCCTCCTTGTCCGCGCGCCACATTTCGCCGGACACTCCGCCGACCACGGCCAGGAGGATGACCAGCCAGATCGGCATGTCCGCCAACGCTTGTTGCTCGTTTGTCATGTCACGCCTCCGTTGGTAGTGGGTGATGGATGAGAGTTGAATTCAAACAATGTCTATTCCAGGTAGGCATTCCAAAAAGCCCGGCGATCAGGCCAGGCTTTTCAGTAATACAGACCCGAACAGGTGGAGCATCGAGAGCAAACGATGCGCTGACCTGATCAATAAGGCGCGGTTGGCCAGACGATATTGGCCGGATAACCCGGCTGCTTGTCGATGTCGCTGACTGCAATCGAGTACTGCTTGTGCGCCAGCAACTGCGCTTGCTCTTCAGGCGTGGCCACGCCAGTGTCAGCCTTGTATTGAAAGGAGTTGAGCAGCAGCCAGTAGGCGCCATTGTTCAGCAACTGCCATTTTTGCTGCTGAGCCTGAGCGATCAGCTCTTGCTCGGTCGGCGGCGGTGGTACGTATTCGGCAAAAGTCCAGACACCGTCGGTTTTAGTGGCTACCCAACCGAGTTGAACCTCTGGGTTGTTAGTCACTTCCGCCCAGATGATGCTGGGGTGAAACATTTGGCTGATGTCGCCGTCCGTTTCGAAAAACTCGACGATTCGATCCTGATCAACGCGTCCATATCGGCGCATGGTGGTTTCCTTTTCTTTAAGTTTGGTGAGCGGTGTATCGCCCTGCACCGTCAAAGACCGTTAAGGCAACAGGTGAGCCTCGGTTGGCATTCCAAAAAGCCCGGCGCTTGCACGCCAGGCTTTTCAGTAATGCGCTCCTTCGCCTTCCTTCAAATCCTGTGTTCAAGAAGGAAGCTGACTTTTCGGCGCTACTGGCGCGGTACGAGTCCATTCAGATTGTTTTTCCGACCGCGGTCCCTGCCCGCCGGATAACTGCTTCTGGTGCTTTACGCTGCACACCCGGGTCAGTTGCCAACCCTCTGAACCGTTGAGGCCGGTTCATCGCTGCCTGTGCTTGTGGAACTAAAGAGCTTGTCTTGCCAGCCGCTTTGTCGAGCGGCTTGGTGGCAAGAATATGCATGAATGCATATACAGTCAATGCGTAAATGCATTTATTTATGCATCAAGAATGCACGGATGCATGGAAGCCCTGATATCAAAGGGGTTTGCCGGTTTTGTGCAGGCGAAAAAAAACCCGCCGAGGGGCGGGTTTATCTGAAAGTGGTGGGCTTAGCGGGCGTACATGCCCCACCAGAAGACATGGCCGAGGATGACGATCTGCTCTTCCTGGATTTCCTGGAAGCTGTAGTCCTCGTCCGGGTGCTCATCGCGATTGAAGCTGCGCAGACGGATCCCGGTCGGCAGACGGTAGAGCTGTTTCACTCGCAACTGGCCGTTGTGGTTGATCGCATAAAGGTCGCCATCGATGATGTCGCCAATACCGCACTTGCCCGCATTCACACCGACGGTGGCGCCATCGCGCAGCACCGGCAACATGCTGTTGCCACGTACCGTCACGCATTTGGCCTGGTCGAACTGCACACCGTTATGGCGCAGGCTGCGCTTGCCGAAGCGCAGGCTAGAGCGCTCGCTCTCTTCGATGACGAATCTTCCTGATCCAGCAGCCAATTCAACCTCACGAAGAAAGGGTACCGACACCTCGTCGTCATCGACAGGGGTGTCGTCGTCCCACAGGCTTATGTCCTTGAGTTCCGCATGCACGTCATCACGCCCGCCGCCGGACATCGCCGCGACGTCCGCGCGCCCGCGCAGCTGATCAGTGCTCACGCCGAAGTATTCGGCGATTTTCGAAATGTGTTTATCCGAAGGATCGACGATCTTCCCGCTGAGAATCCGCGAGAGAGTGGATTGAGGCACGCCGGTGCGACGGTGGAGCTCCGTGGGGGAGATCCCGTGCTGATCGAGCAGTGCTCTTAAGACGGAGGCTACGTTGCGTTTTTGCATAACGCGCATAGTGCTCGAAGTCTTTTGCGAATACAAATGCTGTTTCGCATAAAAAATGCATAAACGCTGAAATTCCAATAGGACGCGCGCCTGCGTAGGGCCTTCCGGCCGTGTTAATCTTACGCAGCTAGAGAAACATCCTACAGACGTTTCAGAAGCCCCCTATTCCAATCAGCATCATCACTGACTTTGACGCTGGTACGACTTCAGCCAAAACCCACGACTGTCGCCTATGGCCCACCCAGCAGCACTCGACTGTCGAGCGATCGATCCATACTGAGCCGACCATGACCACACCCCATGTAAAGCAGCGCAAGAACAGCGATATCGAAGCGCTGCGCGCGCTGGCAATTGTCCTTGTCATCTTCGCCCATATTGCCCTGATCCTTTCGCCGCAATCGGTCTATTGGCAGGTGCTGGCGGATTACCGCTTCGGTTATGGCGTGGATATTTTCTTCTGCGTTTCCGGGTTCATCATTACCAAGTCCATTGCCAATGAAATTCCGTCCAACCGCAGTCTTCGTGACGTGCTGGAGCTGAGTGTCCCGTTCTGGGTACGGCGATTCTGGCGTCTGATGCCGTCTGCCCTGTTCTGGATCGGCGTGTCGCTGCTGCTTTCCTGGCTGTACGGCGGCAGAGGGGTTTTTCTGCAGCTGGAGATATTCGTCCATTCGGCATTGGCTGCTGCCCTGCAGTATATGAACGTGGTGTATGCGGTCAGCCGTGACACCGGCACCCTTGGCGACGCCGGCATCTACTGGAGCCTGTCACTGGAGAATCAGTTTTATCTGGTGCTGCCGATCATTGCAGTGCTCGCGGGGCGGCGCTGGATGCCCGCAGTGTTCATTGTGATATTCCTGGCGCAGTTCTTTTTGACCCGCCAACTGATTCGCCCGACTCCTGAACTCTGGGCCTTTCGCACCGATGCCATTTCTCTCGGCGTTCTGTTGGCGTTGTGGCACGGCAGCGAAAGTTACAAACGTCTTGAGCCCGGCTTTCTGAAGAACGGCTGGCTCGTTCTGTTATTGCTTGCCGGCATGATTGCCTTTCTTGCTCGGCTCACCGCGCCCAACCCGCCCCTGCCTTTCGCAATGGGGCTGACGGCGGTCGGCTCGGCCTTGCTGGTCTGGATTGCCAGCTATAACAACAACTATCTGACGGCCAATAGCGCCATCGCGGCTTTTTGCAACTACATCGGCTCGCGCTCTTATGCCATCTATCTGACTCATGTGATTGCGCTGTCACTGGTTCGACACTGGTTTTTCTCCCAACCAGGCAACCCAGCGCCAACACCGTTCGATGGCGGTTACACCGTTTTTTATATAACAATGTTCGTGGCAATCACGCTGTTGTTCTCCGAGTTCAATTACCGCTTCATCGAAAACCCGATGAGAAAGCACGGGGAAAAATTGTCGCGCAATCTCAAGGGCCGATTCGCTCTGGCCTGAAAGAGTCTGTCGGCCGTCGCTTCGGCAGGGTCAAAAAAAACGCGGTAGAATTGCGGATTTTTGACCCTTGCCAGATACCGAAAGAGCCAAGCCTTTGAATATGGATCTCTCCAGCCACACCCCGATGATGCAGCAATACTGGCGACTGAAGAATCAGCACCCGGATCAGCTGATGTTCTACCGCATGGGCGATTTCTACGAGATCTTCTATGAGGACGCGAAGAAGGCCGCCAAGCTGCTCGACATCACTCTGACTGCGCGCGGCCAGTCCGCGGGGCAGGCGATTCCGATGTGCGGCATTCCCTACCACGCCGCGGAAGGCTATCTGGCGAAACTGGTGAAGCTTGGCGAGTCGGTGGTGATCTGCGAGCAGGTCGGCGATCCGGCTACGAGCAAAGGCCCGGTCGAGCGTCAGGTGGTGCGGATCATCACACCGGGAACGGTCAGCGACGAAGCGTTGCTCGATGAGCGCCGCGACAACCTCATCGCGGCGGTGCTGGGTGACGAGCGTCTGTTCGGTCTGGCGGTGCTGGATATCACCAGCGGCAATTTCACCGTGCTGGAGATCAAGGGCTGGGAAAACCTGCTGGCGGAACTGGAGCGGGTCAATCCGGTTGAGCTGCTGATTCCGGATGACTGGCCGAAAGACCTGCCGGCGGAAAAACGCCGTGGCGTGCGCCGTCGTGCACCGTGGGATTTCGAGCGCGACTCGGCGTTGAAAAGCCTTTGCCAGCAGTTTTCCACGCAGGACCTGAAAGGCTTCGGTTGCGAGAACCTGACGCTGGCCATCGGCGCCGCCGGCTGCCTTCTGGCGTATGCCAAGGAAACCCAGCGCACCGCCCTGCCCCACTTGCGCAGCCTGCGTCACGAACGGCTGGATGACACGGTGGTACTCGACGGTGCGAGCCGACGTAACCTGGAGCTCGACACCAACCTGGCGGGCGGTCGCGATAATACCCTGCAATCGGTGGTTGATCGTTGCCAGACGGCCATGGGCAGCCGTTTGCTGACCCGCTGGCTGAACCGCCCGTTGCGCGATCTGACCGTGTTGCTGGCGCGTCAGACCTCGATCACGTGCCTGCTTGATCGCTATCGCTTTGAAAAGCTACAACCGCAGCTCAAGGAAATCGGTGACATCGAGCGCATTCTAGCGCGGATCGGCCTGCGCAATGCGCGACCGCGTGACCTTGCGCGTCTGCGCGATGCACTGGGTGCACTGCCGGAACTGCAAGCGGCGATGACCGATCTGGAGGCGCCGCACCTGCAAAATCTGGCGACCATCACCAGCACCTACCCGGAACTGGCGGCATTGCTGGCGAAAGCCATCATCGACAACCCGCCCGCGGTGATCCGCGACGGCGGCGTGCTGAAAACCGGTTACGACAGTGAACTGGACGAGTTGCAATCGCTGAGCGAAAACGCCGGTCAGTTCCTGATCGATCTTGAGGCCCGGGAAAAAGCCCGCACTGGCCTTGCCAATCTGAAAGTCGGTTATAACCGCATTCACGGCTATTTCATCGAACTGCCGAGCAAGCAGGCCGAGTCGGCGCCAGCGGACTATATTCGCCGCCAGACCTTGAAGGGTGCCGAGCGCTTCATCACCCCGGAGCTGAAAGAGTTCGAAGACAAGGCACTGTCCGCCAAGAGCCGTGCCCTGGCCCGTGAAAAGATGCTCTACGAAGCCCTGCTCGAAGACCTGATCAGCCAGTTGCCGCCGCTGCAGGACACCGCTGGCGCGCTGGCCGAACTGGATGTGCTGAGCAACCTCGCCGAACGTGCACTGAACCTCGACCTGAACTGCCCGCGCTTCGTCAGCGAACCGTGCATGCGCATTACTCAGGGCCGCCATCCGGTGGTCGAGCAAGTGCTGACGACACCGTTCGTGGCCAACGACCTGAGCCTGGATGACAACACGCGCATGCTGGTGATCACCGGCCCGAACATGGGCGGTAAATCCACTTACATGCGGCAGACCGCACTGATCGTACTGCTGGCGCATATTGGCAGCTTCGTGCCGGCGGCCAGTTGCGAATTGTCACTGGTGGACCGCATCTTCACCCGGATTGGCTCCAGCGATGACCTCGCCGGCGGCCGTTCGACCTTCATGGTCGAGATGAGTGAAACCGCCAACATTCTGCACAACGCCACCGAACGCAGCTTGGTGCTGATGGACGAAGTCGGTCGCGGCACCAGCACCTTCGATGGGCTGTCGCTGGCCTGGGCTGCGGCTGAACGTCTGGCGCACCTGCGTGCGTATACGCTGTTCGCTACGCACTATTTTGAACTGACCGTACTGCCAGAGGCCGAACCCTTGGTGGCCAACGTGCATCTCAATGCCACCGAGCACAACGAGCGCATCGTGTTCCTGCACCACGTGCTGCCGGGACCGGCCAGCCAGAGTTATGGCCTCGCCGTGGCGCAACTGGCCGGCGTGCCGAGCGAAGTGATCGTGCGCGCCCGTGAGCATCTGAGTCGTCTGGAAGACACCGCGCTGCCCCATGAGGCGCCGAAACCGGCCGCCAAAGGCAAACCCGCAGCGCCGCAGCAAAGCGATATGTTCGCCAGCCTGCCGCATCCGGTGCTGGATGAACTGGCGAAAGTTGACCTGGATGACATGACCCCGCGCCGCGCACTCGAAATGCTCTATGCACTGAAGAACCGGATATAAGCACTGAAGAAGCGGATATAACGCAAATCGCTTCAAGCTGTTAGAATCTCGCGCGGTTCGGGATGCTGCTGGCTCATAGCCTGGCCAGCAGGTATCGCTCCCGAACCTGGCGACCCCAACCGTGAAGGGGCAACGCTGCCGCCGCCTGAGGAGAAAATTAGAAATGACCTTCGTCGTCACCGACAACTGCATCAAGTGCAAGTACACCGACTGCGTAGAAGTGTGTCCGGTGGACTGCTTTTACGAAGGCCCGAACTTCCTGGTGATTCACCCGGACGAGTGCATCGACTGCGCACTGTGCGAACCAGAGTGCCCTGCTGTGGCCATCTTCTCGGAAGATGAAATCCCTGCCGGCATGGAAAACTTCATTCAGCTGAACGTTGAATTGGCTGAAATCTGGCCGAACATCACCGAGAAGAAAGATCCATTGCCGGATGCTGAAGAGTGGGATGGCAAACAGAACAAGATCGAACAGCTCGAACGCTGATCTGCCCCGCGCTCGAAAGAAAAGGCCCCTCGCGGGCCTTTTTGCTTTTCTGCAGGCAAAAAAAGGGGCGGTATGACCCGCCCACATTTTTTCCCTATTCCCTGTATTCCCTTTCATCGTCCTGATGAATCACGTCCTGCGATGTCCATTCCCCTCCTCCTTGAAGGGCGTGTCTGTCCGTCGACACAGTTCAGATACTAATGATTTTCCAGAACGGGACAATCGGCCTCAAGCGCCAGAAATTACTGTCATGAGCTTTTAATAATCAGGAATATGCTTTTTTATCAGTGCATTACGTGACATCGACAAGCGGAATAGCCGTCCGCCACACTGTAAAAATATCGAACACTTACGAAACAGTAAGCATTGGCTTACAGAGCGAGACTACATCTCGCTCATCCAGCCCTTAGACCGCATCACAATCCGCCGTATTTGCTACAGACAACAAAAAGCCCCGAACCGGTCGGGGCTTCTTGCGGGCGGCCGGGCAGTCGTTTATTGAAACAGCGACTCGCTCGACAGGCCATTCTTCTCAAGGATCTCACGCAGGCGTTTCAGGCCTTCCACCTGGATCTGCCGCACCCGCTCCCGGGTCAGACCGATCTCCAGGCCTACGTCTTCCAGCGTACTGCTTTCATGACCGCGCAGGCCGAAGCGACGTACCACCACTTCGCGCTGCTTGTCGGTCAACTCCGACAGCCACTGATCGATGCTCTGCGACAGGTCGTCATCCTGGAGCAGTTCGCACGGATCGGTCGGACGATCGTCGGTGAGGGTGTCCAGCAGGGTTTTATCCGAATCCGGACCCAGCGAGACGTCGACCGAAGAAACCCGCTCGTTCAGGCCGAGCATGCGCTTGACCTCGCCCACCGGTTTTTCCAGCAGGTTGGCAATTTCTTCGGGTGAAGGTTCGTGGTCGAGTTTTTGCGTCAGCTCCCGTGCAGCCCGCAGGTACACGTTGAGTTCCTTGACCACATGAATCGGCAGCCGGATGGTCCGGGTCTGATTCATGATCGCGCGTTCGATGGTCTGACGAATCCACCAGGTCGCGTAGGTCGAAAAGCGGAAGCCGCGCTCGGGATCGAACTTTTCCACCGCACGGATCAGCCCGAGGTTGCCCTCTTCGATCAGATCCAGCAGCGACAGCCCCCGATTGACGTAACGCCGGGCGATTTTAACCACCAGCCGCAGGTTACTTTCGATCATGCGCTTGCGCCCGGCGGGATCGCCACTTTGCGACAAGCGCGCAAAATGAACTTCTTCTTCCGGGGAGAGCAGAGGGGAAAAGCCGATTTCGTTGAGGTACAACTGCGTGGCATCAAGTGCACGCGTGTAATCGATGTACTTATGTTGTTTGAGTGTAGCGGAGTGTTTGGATCTGGAACGAACGGAAGGTGGAGCAGCCCCTTCATCATTCGACATCGAATCCGAATCGATGCCGGTCTCCATAAGGAGAACCTCATCGTCGATGTCAA
This sequence comes from Pseudomonas sp. 15C, assembly GCF_055484735.1. Lineage (NCBI taxonomy): Bacteria > Pseudomonadati > Pseudomonadota > Gammaproteobacteria > Pseudomonadales > Pseudomonadaceae > Pseudomonas > Pseudomonas sp. 15C. The sequence continues at coordinate 61,534 of NZ_JBUDGD010000012.1, forward strand.
ACTCCGGCACTTCTTTACTGAGAGCCATTGTTATAGTCCTTTGGTGAGTTCGACCCCAAGCTCAAGCGACGCCTTTATCCTTGGCAACGCTGGAGCCTGTCCCCTCTACGCGACGGAACAGGCTGGCTTACACATCAACGTCTGGGCAGGAACTGCAGTGGATCTACAGGTTTACCTTGGCGGCGAATCTCAAAATGCAGTTTCACCCGGTCTGTACCCGTTGACCCCATTTCGGCAATTGTCTGTCCGACCTTGACCTGCTGCCCCTCCCGAACCAACAGCCTGCGGTTATGTCCGTAGGCACTTACGTAGGTTTCGCTGTGTTTGATGATGACTAATTCGCCGTAGCCCCTTAAGCCACTCCCGGCGTAAACCACCGTCCCATCAGACGCAGCTAAAACAGGCTGTCCCAAATCTCCGGCGATATCAATGCCTTTATTCAAACTACCGTTTGAAGAGAATTTTCCAATCAGAACGCCATTAGATGGCCATCCCCAGCCGGTCGGGGCCGGGCCGGCCGGAGGCAGTGGCGCAGGTGCCGGCTTGCTTGCGACGGACGGTGCAACGCCAGTAGATCCGCGGGTTGTAGTGGTGGTGGTGCCATTTGCCTGGCGTCGGATAACTGTGGTTTTGCTCGACGAGGAAGGTGACGAACTACTGCTGCTGACCACCGCGGTCGGCGTTGAACCGCTACGGCCGTCGAAGCGAATCGTCTGACCCGGATGGATCGTATACGGCGTAGGAATATTGTTCCGGGCGGCGAGGGTTTTGTAGTCCCAGCCGTAGCGGAAGGCGATCGAAAACAAGGTGTCGCCGGGACGGACTACATACTGCCCGGTCGTCACGGCAGGACGTTGCGCAACGGCATTGTTGCGGTCGACCACCCGGACATTGCTCGATTTGGTGCTGGAGCAACCGACCAGCAAAGTACTCAAGACAAGGCCAGTCACCAGGCGCTGAAAGCTCGTGTTACCCATACGCTGCGCTATGACTGTGAGACTCACCCGCCGCTCCTTTGTGGTGGCTGAAAAATGTACAAGTACCGCGTCCCGGCCCAGGTTGTCGCAAGTATAACGGGCCGGATCGGCTTTACCCTCAATGACGCGAAATCGCTGCACGCACACGTTTGCCACTGGCCAACTTGCTGCGTTTAATTCTTCGCTGCCGGTGTAAGACACAGGCGAACGAAAGGAATTCAGCACGCTTTTATAAATGCTCAGGCGAGTGGCCCGTTGAGCAATGGCACGAAACGCACAGCACCGAGAACGTGACGGGAAAACCCGTTTTCCTCGCGCACGATCAGCATCAGTTGCTGCACTTCGCCCGACCCCACCGGGATCACCATGCGCCCGCCCGGAGCCAGTTGATCGAGCAAGGCTTGCGGTATGTCGGTGGCCACGGCCGTGACGATAATGCCGTTATACGGTGCCAGTGCCGGCCAGCCTTCCCAGCCATCGCCCCAGCGAAACACCACATTGCGCAGGTTCAGTTCGACCAGTCGCTCCTTGGCGCGATCCTGCAGGACCTTGATGCGCTCGACGGAGAAAACGCGCTCGACCAGTTGCGACAATACTGCGGTCTGGTAACCGGAACCGGTGCCGATCTCCAGCACCTTGTCCAACGGGCCCGCCTCGAGCAGCAGCTCGCTCATGCGCGCCACCATGTAAGGCTGGGAAATCGTCTGGTTGTTGCCGATCGGCAGCGCCGTGTCTTCGTAGGCGCGATGGGCCAGCGCTTCGTCGACGAACAGGTGACGCGGTGTCCGGCGAATGACTTCCAGCACCTTGGCGTTCGACACGCCTTCTTCATAGAGGCGCTGGATCAGTCGCTCGCGAGTGCGCTGGGAGGTCATGCCGATGCCGCTGCGCAGTCGATCTTCGTGTTCGCGGGCCATCAGCTCAGCCCTCCAAGCCAGCCGTCGAGACTTCTGAACGCATCGTTGAAGGTGCGATCGAGCTGCAACGGAGTGATGGACACGTAGCCCTGCATCACCGCATGAAAATCAGTACCCGGACCGCCGTCTTCGGCATCGCCGGCTGCCGCGATCCAGTACCCCGCCTTGCCGCGCGGATCGACCACTTTCATCGGTGCCGCCGCGCGGGCACGGTGGCCGAGCCGGGTCAGTTGAATGCCACGAATATGATCAAGGGGCAGATTGGGGATGTTCACGTTGAGTACCGTGCGCGGCGGCAGGTCGAGGCTGGCGTGCGCCTCGACCAGTTTGCGCGCGAAGTGGGCCGCTGTCGGCAGATTATCCACCTGGCGTGAAACCAGCGAAAAGGCGAACGATGGGCGTTCGAGAAAACGCCCTTCGAGGGCTGCGGCCACGGTTCCGGAATACAGCACGTCATCGCCCAGGTTGGCGCCGAGGTTGATGCCCGACACGACCATGTCCGCCTCGCGCTCCAGCAAGCCGTTGAGGCCCAGGTGCACGCAGTCGGTCGGTGTGCCGTTAAGGCTGATGAAGCCGTTGGCCAGGTATTGCGGGTGCAGCGGACGGTCGAGCGTCAGCGAACTGCTGGCGCCGCTCTTGTCCTGCTCAGGGGCGATAACCACGCACTCGGTGTAATCCGCCAGCGCAGCATAAAGCGCGGCGAGACCGGGTGCAGTTACCCCATCGTCGTTAGAAATCAGAATACGCATGGGCTGTCCGTCTGCCCCACCGGCACCAGATCAACGAGTTCGCGCACCAATACGGTGGCGAAGCATCCGGCCGGGAGGACGAATTCCAGTTGCAGAATGTCAGGCTGGGGATAATGCCACGTCAACCCGCCAATGGGCAGCCGCAGGATGCGCCGTTCGTGGCTCATTCCGGCATTGACCAGCCAATCGCGCAGTTCGGCTTCAGCGCCAGCGATCCCCTGCTCCAGATCATGGACAGCCCCCGACGCCGGCGAGTCACCTTCGCCCCACTGCGGACCGGTCGGGTGCAAGTCGAGAATCGCCAGGCGCGGGTCGCTGCACTCCGCTTCACCGGCAGGAAAAAAACTGCGGCTATCGGTGAACGCGAGCAGATCGCCGACCTGGGCTTTCTGCCAGGTGCCGTCGGCCACGCGTGCTGCGAGCACTTTATTGAAGAGAAAGCTGCGCGCTGTCGACAGCAACCGCGAACGCACATTGCGCTGCTCCGGCAATGCCTTGCGCGCCGCCCAGCCACGGGCATCGACGACATTGCCGCCGTCATGGCCGAAACGCTGGGCGCCGAAATAGTTGGGGATGCCTTGTTTGGCGATCAGTTGCAGACGTTCTTCGATCGCTGCCTTGTCGCCGGAAAACCGGGTCAGTCGCAACGTGAAACCGTTGGCCGAGTGCGCACCCCGTTGCAGCTTGCGCTTGTGACGGGTGGTCTTGAGGATCTTCAGCGTATCGTTTTCCGCCGCCGACAGATCCGGATCGGCCTTGCCCGGCAATTGCACGCTGAACCACTGGCGGGTCAGCGCCTGACGATCCTTGAGGCCGGCATAACTGACGGTGCGCAACGGTACACCCGCCGCCTTGGCGATTCGACGGGCCGCTTCTTCGGTATTCAGACCGCGCTTTTCCACCCAGATCCACAGGTGCTCGCCGTCGCCGCTGAACGGAATGTCGAGCACTTCATCGACCTGGAAATCTTCCGCGATGGCTTTCAGTACTGCCGTGCCGAGGGGCTCGCCATAGGCGCGCGGGCCGAGCAATTGCAAGTCATTCATGCGCGCAGCAACAAGGCAACGGAATGCACGGCGATGCCTTCTTCGCGACCGACAAAGCCAAGCTTTTCGGTGGTGGTAGCCTTGACGTTCACTTGATCGAGCTCAACTTGAAGATCCGCGGCGATCAGCGCGCGCATCGATTCGATATGCGGGGCCATTTTCGGCGCCTGAGCGACGATGGTGTTATCGACGTTGCCGACTTTCCAGCCCTTGGCGTGGATCAACGCAACGACATGACGCAGCAGCGCACGGCTGTCGGCGCCTTTGAATTGCGGGTCGGTGTCAGGGAAGTGTTTGCCTATGTCGCCAAGCGCTGCGGCGCCGAGCAAGGCATCGCTCAGGGCATGCAGCAGGACGTCACCGTCGGAATGAGCGAGCAGCCCGAAGCCGTGTGCAATGCGCACGCCGCCCAGAGTAATGAAATCGCCTTCAGCGAAACGGTGCACATCATAGCCGTGGCCAATACGCATAAAAAAAACGCCCCGATTTTTGTCAGGGCGTGATTCTACCTGCTTTGACGGACATTAGGCGCCTAGAGCGCGCGCGTGATGCTGCAAGTGGTCGTCAATGAAGCTTGAGATGAAGAAATAACTGTGGTCGTAGCCCGGTTGCAGGCGCAACTCGAGCGGATGCCCCGCTTGTTTTGCCGCGTGTTGCAGGGCTTCAGGCTTGAGCTGGGTGGCAAGGAAATCATCGCGATCACCTTGATCGACCAGCAGCGGCAGCTTTTCCTTCGCGTCGGCAAGCAGCGCGCAGGCGTCCCACTCTTTCCACTTCGAACGGTCTTCTCCCAGATAGTGGGAGAAAGCCTTCTGCCCCCACGGGCAATCCATCGGGTTGGTGATCGGCGAAAACGCCGACACTGATTGATAACGCCCCGGATTGCGCAACGCACAGATCAACGCGCCGTGGCCGCCCATCGAGTGACCGCTGATGCTGCGTTTGTCCGATGCCGGAAAATGCGCCTCAACCAGTGCAGGCAATTCCTGCACAACGTAATCATGCATCCGATAGTGCCGCGCCCATGGTTGCTGTGTGGCATTCAGATAAAACCCGGCGCCCAGGCCAAAGTCCCAGGCCTTGTCCGCATCGTCCGGTACATCCGGACCGCGTGGACTGGTATCCGGCGCGACGATGATCAGGCCAAGCTCGGCGGCCATGCGCATGGCGCCGGCCTTCTGCATGAAGTTCTCATCGGTACAGGTCAAGCCTGACAGCCAGTACAGCACCGGCAATTTACCGCCCAGCTCCGCCTGTGGCGGCAGATACACGGCAAACACCATGTCGCAATCGAGCACTTCGGAGCGATGGCGATAGCGCTTGTGCCAGCCACCGAAACTCTTCTGACAGGAAATATTTTCCAGATTCACGGGATTCTCCCCAGCGGCAAGCGGCAAGCTTCCAGCTACAAGAAAAGGCACGTTCGCTCTTACTGGCAGCTTGAAGCTTGAAACCTGGAGCTGCTGTTAGAAATGGATGACAGTACGGATGCTCTTGCCTTCGTGCATCAGGTCGAAAGCCTTGTTGATATCTTCCAGGCCCATGGTGTGGGTGATGAAGGTATCCAGCGGGATCTCGCCGCTCTGGGCCATATCGACGTAGCTTGGCAACTCGGTACGACCACGCACGCCGCCGAATGCCGAACCGCGCCAGACGCGGCCGGTCACCAGTTGGAACGGGCGAGTAGCGATTTCCTGGCCGGCACCGGCGACGCCGATGATCACCGACTCGCCCCAGCCTTTGTGGCAGCACTCAAGGGCTGCGCGCATCAGTTGTACGTTGCCGATGCACTCGAAGGAGAAGTCGACGCCGCCATCGGTCATGTCGACGATCACTTCCTGGATCGGACGATCGAAGTCTTTCGGGTTAACGCAATCGGTGGCGCCCAGCTGTTTGGCGATTTCGAACTTGGCCGGGTTGATGTCGATGGCGATGATGCGCGCAGCCTTGGCTTTTACCGCGCCGATGACCGCCGACAGACCGATGCCGCCCAGACCGAAAATGGCCACGGTATCACCCGGTTTGACCTTGGCCGTGTTGATCACCGCGCCAATGCCGGTGGTGACGCCACAGCCCAGCAGGCAGACCTTTTCCAGCGGCGCGTCCCTGGAAATTTTCGCTACGGAGATTTCCGGAAGCACGGTGTATTCCGAGAATGTCGACGTGCCCATGTAGTGAAAAATCGTTTCGCCTTTGTAGGAAAAACGCGAAGTACCGTCCGGCATCAAGCCTTTGCCCTGAGTCGCGCGAATCGCCTGACACAAGTTGGTCTTGCCGGACTTACAGAACTTGCACTGGCCGCATTCCGGGGTGTACAGCGGAATGACATGATCGCCGACCGCGACCGAAGTCACGCCCTCGCCAATGGCTTCGACGATGGCGCCACCCTCGTGACCGAGAATCGACGGAAAGATCCCTTCCGGGTCAGCGCCGGACAAGGTGTAGGCATCGGTGTGGCAAACGCCGGAAGCAACCACGCGCAGCAACACTTCACCGGCCTTCGGCATGGCGACATCGACTTCTACGATTTCCAGCGGCTTCTTGGCCTCGAAGGCAACGGCGGCGCGCGACTTGATCATGCTGACTCTCCAGTGAATGCATTGAATAAAAAACCAGACAGGCAGTGTAGTTCAGCGCCGCTTAATGAATAATCCGAGCGAAAGCAAAACATTATTGCCATACAGGGATAATCCCAATGCTGGAAAACCGCTGGGAAGGCATTGACGAGTTTGTCGCCGTTGCCGAATGCAGCCAGTTCACCGCTGCCGCCGAACGCCTAGGGGTTTCGTCCTCGCACATCAGTCGTCAAATCGCACGCCTGGAAGAGCGTTTGCAGACCCGCCTGCTTTATCGCAGCACGCGCCGCGTCACCTTGACCGAAGCCGGGCAGACCTTTCTGCAGCATTGCCAGCGTCTGCAGGACGGCCGCGAAGAGGCGTTGCGCGCCGTCGGCGATCTGGCCAGCGAGCCGAAAGGCATGCTGCGCATGACCTGCGCCGTGGCGTATGGCGAGCGCTTCATCGTGCCGCTGGTGACGCGCTTCATGGGTTTGTATCCGCAGTTGCGCGTTGATATCGAGCTGAGCAATCGCCAGCTCGATCTGGTCCATGAAGGTCTGGATCTGGCAATTCGCCTCGGCCGCCTGCAGGATTCGCGATTGGTCGCTACACGGCTGGCGCCCCGGCGCATGTATCTCTGCGCATCACCGTCCTACCTCGAACGGTATGGTCGCCCACACAGCTTGTCGGAATTGAGTCGGCACAATTGCCTGATCGGCAGTTCGGACATCTGGCAGCTTGAGCAGAACGGTCGCGAGTTTTCCCAGCGGGTACAGGGCAACTGGCGCTGCAACAGTGGCCAGGCGGTACTGGATGCGGCATTACAGGGCGTGGGATTGTGTCAGTTGCCGGATTATTACGTGCTGGAGCATTTGCAGAGCGGCGCGCTGATTTCTCTGCTGGAGGCGCATCAGCCGCCGAATACTGCGGTGTGGGCGTTGTATCCGCAGCAGCGGCATTTGTCGCCGAAGGTGCGCAAGCTGGTGGATTTTCTTAAGGTTGGGTTGGCTGAGCGACCGGAGTATCAAGAGTGAGTGATGCGTTGCCTGGAATCCCTATCGCGAGCAGGCTCACTCCTACGGGGGAACGCATTTCAAATGTAGGAGTGAGCCTGCTCGCGATGGCGGCTCAACAGGCGAAGAAGATCAGCCCCGGTTAGCCCAGCGCTGGCGCAACCACTCCAGATCTTCCGGCCGGGTAACCTTGAGGTTATCCGCGCGGCCCTCAATCAGGCGCGGCTTCAATCCAGCCCACTCCATCGCCGAGGCTTCGTCAGTAATCACGGCGTCCGCCACCAGACTGTCGGCCAACGCCCGATGCAATGCACCCAAACGAAACATCTGAGGCGTGTACGCCTGCCAGATCACACTGCGATCGACGGTTTCAACCACGCGTCCGGACTTGTCGACGCGTTTGAGCGTGTCGCGCGCCGGCACCGCCAGCAAACCACCCACCGGATCGACCGCCAATTCGGCGAGCAACTTGTCCAGATCGTCGCGGCTCAGATTGGGCCGTGCCGCATCGTGCACCAGCACCCAGTCTTCATCATCGGCACCCTGCGCATGCAGATGCAGCAAGGCATTGAGCACCGAAGCGGAGCGCTCGGCGCCGCCGTCGACGCGCCGAATGCGCGGATCGCTGACGCACGCCAGGTTCGGCCAGTAAGGATCATCAACAGCAAGACTGACCACCAGCCCCTTGAGGTTCGGGTGATCGAGAAAACAGCCGAGGCTGTGTTCGAGAATTGTGCGCCCGCCCAGTTGCAGGTATTGCTTGGGACGGTCCGCGGCCATTCGGGCACCAACGCCCGCGGCAGGAATCACGGCCCAGAAGGCCGGCAGGGAATCGATCATTGGGCCAACTGGTAAAGGGTTTCACCGTCCTTGACCATGCCCAGTTCGTGACGAGCCCGCTCTTCAACGGTCTCCATGCCTTTTTTCAACTCGCTGACTTCCGCGTCCATCACGCGATTGCGCTCCAGCAAACCTTCGTTCTCGGCATGTTGGTCAGCAATCTGCTGCTTCAGCTCGGCGACCTGCGCCAGACTGCCGTTGCCCACCCACAGGCGGTACTGCAGACCGGCCAGCAGCAAGAGCAAAACGAGAAACAACCAGTAAGGACTGCGCATCGAATATCAGGTATCCAGTGAAAAAAGACCGCCACGCGAAAACTTGAAGCATCTGATAGCACGAAGCCTGGAAAGATCCAGGCTTGTGCTTTCAAGGCATCAGATTAGTGGCAAATCCATCGCTGTCACGACTTTTTCGACACAATCCGGTGTCCTTCCATCAGTTTGTACTCAGCCGCGGAACTCGCTGCGGCCGTTGTACCTGGCCTTGCCATTCAACTGCTCTTCGATACGCAGCAGTTGGTTGTACTTCGATACGCGGTCGGAACGGCACAGCGAACCGGTCTTGATCTGGCCAGCCGAGGTGCCCACTGCCAGATCGGCAATGGTCGAATCTTCGGTTTCGCCCGAACGGTGCGAGATCACGGCGGTGTAACCGGCAGCCTTGGCCATCTGGATGGCTTCCAGGGTTTCGGTCAGGGTGCCGATCTGGTTGAACTTGATCAGGATCGAGTTGGCGATCTTTTTATCGATGCCTTCCTTGAGGATCTTGGTGTTGGTCACGAACAGGTCGTCGCCCACCAGTTGAGTCTTCTCGCCGATCTTGTCGGTGAGGATCTTCCAGCCGGCCCAGTCGGACTCGTCCAGACCGTCTTCGATCGAGATGATCGGATAACGCTCGGTCAGGCCTTTGAGGTAGTCGGCGAAACCTTCAGCAGTGAACACCTGGCCTTCGCCGGACAGGTTGTACTTGCCGTCTTCGTAGAATTCGCTCGCCGCGCAGTCCAGCGCCAGGGTCACGTCGGTGCCCAGCGTGTAACCGGCATTGGCCACCGCTTCGGAGATCACTTTCAACGCGTCTTCGTTGGACGCCAGGTTCGGTGCGAAACCGCCTTCGTCGCCCACCGCAGTGCTCAGGCCACGGGCCTTCAGCACAGCTTTCAAATGATGGAAGATCTCGGTGCCCATGCGTAGACCTTCCGAGAACGACTTGGCGCCGACCGGCTGCACCATGAATTCCTGGATGTCGACGTTGTTATCGGCGTGCTCGCCACCGTTGATGATGTTCATCATTGGCACCGGCATCGAGTAAACACCCGGAGTACCGTTGAGGTTGGCGATGTGTGCGTACAGCGGCAGATCCTGATCCTGCGCAGCCGCCTTGGCCGCAGCCAGGGATACCGCGAGGATGGCGTTGGCGCCCAGGGTTGCCTTGTTTTCGGTACCGTCGAGCTTGATCATCGCGTGGTCAAGGGCTTTCTGGTCGCTTGGGTCGGTGCCCAGCAGCAGATCGCGGATCGGACCGTTGATGTTGGCTACCGCCTTGAGCACGCCCTTGCCCAGGTAACGGCTCTTGTCGCCATCACGCAGCTCGAGTGCTTCACGCGAGCCAGTGGATGCACCGGACGGCGCGCAGGCGCTGCCGATGATGCCGTTGTCGAGAAGCACGTCCGCTTCCACGGTGGGATTGCCACGGGAGTCGAGAACTTCACGACCTTTGATGTCGACGATTTTTGCCATTGTTGTAAACACTCCAAAGTTGACGAAAACGACGCAGCTAGAGGAAATCTTCAATCGTCGGCAAGCGAAGTACAGCGGGCAGACTTGCAGACGACAACGCTCATGCCCGAGGGCATGAGCGACAAATCGTGCGGTACTTTACCGGAGAAATGAGTCTTACGCGGTTTCTACCGTCGGAAAACTCTTCACCAGTTCGTCCAAGGCTTTGAGCTGGGCCAGAAATGGCTCCAGTTTGTCCAGACGCAAGGCGCAAGGGCCGTCGCATTTGGCGTTGTCCGGATCCGGGTGCGCTTCGAGGAACAGACCCGCCAGCGACTGGCTCATGCCGGCCTTGGCCAGATCGGTGACCTGAGCGCGGCGACCGCCGGCGGAGTCGGAACGACCGCCAGGCATTTGCAGCGAATGGGTCACGTCGAAGAATACCGGGTATTCGAACTGCTTCATGATGCCGAAGCCGAGCATGTCGACCACGAGGTTGTTGTAGCCGAAGCTCGAACCACGCTCGCAGAGAATCAGTTGATCGTTACCCGCTTCCACGCACTTGTTCAGGATGTGTTTCATTTCCTGAGGCGCGAGGAACTGGGCTTTCTTGATATTGATCACGGCGTTGGTCTTGGCCATCGCGACAACCAGATCGGTCTGGCGCGACAGGAAGGCCGGCAGCTGAATGATATCGCAGACCTCAGCGACGACCGCGGCCTGATCAGGCTCGTGGACGTCGGTGATGATCGGCACGCCGAAGGCTTGCTTGATGTCCTGGAAGATGCGCATGCCTTCTTCCAGGCCAGGGCCGCGATAAGAGGTCACAGAAGACCGGTTAGCCTTGTCGAAGCTGGCCTTGAACACGTAAGGGATACCGAGTTTTTCGGTGACCTTCACATACTCTTCGCAAACCTGCATGGCCATGTCACGGCTTTCCAGCACGTTCATGCCGCCGAACAGCACCATGGGTTTGTCGTTGGCAATCTCGATGTCGCCGACGCGGATGATCTTCTGTGCCATCGGGGTTACGCCTTCTTCTGATGTTGAGCCAACGCGGCCTTGACGAAACCGCTGAACAGCGGGTGGCCATCGCGTGGAGTCGAGGTGAACTCAGGGTGGAACTGGCAAGCGACGAACCATGGGTGGTCGGCCGCTTCAACCACTTCAACCAGCGCCGCATCAGCGGAGCGACCGGAAATTTTCAGGCCGGCTTCGATCAGTTGTGGCAGCAGGTTGTTGTTCACTTCGTAACGGTGACGGTGACGCTCGACGATCACGTCCTTGCCGTAGCAGTCATGCACTTTGGAGCCCGGCTCGAGCAGGCAGTCCTGAGCGCCGAGACGCATGGTACCGCCCAGATCGGACGCTTCGGTACGTACTTCCACAGCACCGGTCGCGTCTTCCCACTCGGTGATCAGACCGACAACCGGGTGGCCGCTGGCGCGGTCGAACTCGGTGGAGTTGGCGTCTTTCCAGCCCATCACGTTACGGGCGAATTCAATGACCGCCACTTGCATGCCGAGGCAGATGCCGAGGTAAGGCACCTTGTTCTCGCGAGCATACTGAACGGCAGTGATCTTGCCTTCCACGCCGCGCAGACCAAAGCCGCCCGGTACGAGGATCGCGTCGACACCTTCGAGCAGCGCGGTGCCCTGGTTTTCGATGTCTTCGGAATCGATGTAACGCAGGTTGACCTTGGTGCGGTTGCTGATGCCGGCATGGCTCATCGCTTCGATCAGCGACTTGTAGGCATCGAGCAGCTCCATGTACTTGCCGACCATGGCGATGGTCACTTCGTGTTCCGGGTTCAGCTTGGCATCGACCACCGCGTCCCACTCGGACAGATCGGCGCTGTTGCATTGCAGACCGAAACGCTCGACGACGAAATCGTCCAGACCCTGCGAGTGCAGGATGCCCGGGATCTTGTAGATGGTGTCGGCGTCTTCCAGCGCGATCACCGCACGCTCTTCAACGTTGGTGAACTGGGCGATCTTGCGACGCGACGAGATGTCGATCGGGTGATCGGAACGGCACACCAGCACGTCTGGCTGCAGGCCGATCGAACGCAGTTCCTTGACGGAGTGCTGGGTTGGCTTGGTCTTGGTTTCGCCGGCAGTGGCGATGTACGGCACCAGTGTCAGGTGCATCAGCATCGCGCGCTTGGCGCCGACTTCGAAACGCAACTGGCGGATCGCCTCGAGGAACGGTTGCGACTCGATGTCGCCAACGGTGCCGCCGATTTCGACCATCGCCACGTCAGCGTCACCGGCACCCTTGATGATGCGGCGCTTGATTTCGTCGGTGATGTGCGGGATCACCTGGATGGTTGCACCCAGGTAATCACCACGGCGCTCTTTGCGCAGCACGTGCTCGTAGACACGGCCAGTGGTGAAGTTGTTGTTCTGGGTCATGGTCGTGCGGATGAACCGCTCGTAGTGACCCAGGTCCAGGTCGGTCTCGGCGCCGTCGTGGGTGACGAACACTTCACCGTGCTGGAACGGGCTCATGGTGCCTGGATCGACGTTGATGTACGGATCCAGCTTCAGCATGGTGACCTTAAGCCCCCGCGCCTCCAGGATAGCCGCCAATGAAGCCGAGGCAATGCCTTTCCCCAATGAAGAAACAACACCGCCCGTGACGAATATGTAGCGCGTCATGAAAAACCCTAGAAGTCTGCGTTAAAGCGGAACGAGCCGCCGGGGAAAGCGAAGGAAGGCCGAAGCCCCCGATCACCTGCATTAATCACAGTGCACCTTTCAAAAAAACCGCCGCGTTGGGACAGACCGGCAGGTGAAACACCGGTACGTTGCTCGCTACACATTTTTTGGAATCGCCCAGCAAAGACTGCTTGGTAATCGGCAACTCCTGCAATTCAGGCGAATCCACAGAAGTTGTATCAAGAAGGGAGCGTAGTCTACCGGAATGCTCCTTTCAGCTCAAACCTTGATCTTCACCGCTTGGCTGCCATTGCAATTTCCAGCCACCCTGCGCCGGGCCGTCGAGCCCCGGCAGGTTCGCCACCGCGAGCAGTTCATCGCCGCGAAACAGCAGCGGCAATCTGCCACGGACAAAACCCGGCACGGCACGCTCGTTGAGCAAGCGCTTGAGATCACGATGGCCGCGCTCGGCGATCTGCATGACTTCGCCGCCTCGACGGTAAGCAATGCGCAATGGCCCGTCAGGCGCCGGTCCGCTGAACATCACGCTGCCGTTATCGGCCAAGCGTAGCGTCAACGACGGGGTCTGCCAGTCGACGCCGATCGCGGGTGCGCGCAACCATTGGCCATTCAGCCACCACAACCGGCCGGCACTGCGGTGCAGTTCACCATCGGCCAGACGCCAGACGGGCGAAGCGTCGGCAGCGGCCTCGCACAGATTGCTCCAACCCGACCAATGGTCGGCATCCGGCAAGCGGGTCAGCGGTTCGAGCCAATGGCTGAGGGCATTGCGCTGACGCGCCACAGACAGCGCGGCCAGCGGCGCCATCTCCAGCGACGGCAGTCCCAGCCATGCGAAGTCATGCGCGGTGCCAGCCTGCGCCAGATCCATCTGCGCCAGCTCATCGAGCAAACCCTGCGCCTCACGCAGGTGCGCAGCGCTGCGGGCCATGCTTGCCTGCGCCTGAGGCCAGCGCTCGGTCAGCGCCGGCACGACTTGATGGCGCAGATAATTGCGTGAGAAATGCCGATCCTGATTCGACGGATCTTCGATCCAGGCCAGTTCATGGGCGTTGGCGTAAGCCTCCAGCTCGGCCCGCGGAACATCCAGCAACGGACGAACCAGCATGCCCTGCCCCACCGGGCGTTGCGCAGGAATGCCTGACAAACCGCGCACACCGGCGCCGCGCAGCAACCGGAACAACAATGTTTCCGCCTGATCGTCACGATGTTGGCCGGTAAGCAGCACGTCATTGTGCTCGGTCAGCGTATTGAACACCGCATAACGCGCATTCCGCGCCGCGCGCTCCAGGCTTGCGCCCGGCTGCACCTTCACCCGTTCGATGATCAACGGCACGCCCAGCGCATCGCACACCGCCTGACAATGTTGCGGCCATGCATCGGCAGCAGCCTGAAGGCCGTGATGGATATGGATGGCGCTGAGCGCAGGCAGGGATTGGGACTTTGCGAGTTGAGCGAGCAGATGCAGGAGGACGGTGGAATCAAGGCCACCGGAAAAGGCGATGCGCCAATGAGCGGCGTCGCGCCAGGGTTCGAGGCTCGGCAATAGCCGGGACGGCAAATCAGTGGGGGACGGGCCCATATCTTTCTCTTTGCCCCAATCGAATGTAGGAGTGAGCCTGCTCGCGATAGCGGTGCAACAGTCAACACATGGGTCAAATGTTACATCGTTATCGCGAGCAGGCTCACTCCTGCGAGGGGTAGCGCTCGACTTTAGAGACCGTAGCTCATCAGTCGATCGTAACGGCGCTTGAGCAGCGCTTCGTTATCGAACTTCTTCAGCATCGCCAGTTGCGAGCTCAGCTCGGCACGGATCGATGCCGCGGCAGCAGCCGGGTCACGGTGCGCGCCGCCCAGTGGCTCGCCGATCACCTTGTCGACGATGCCCAGGCCTTTCAAACGCTCGGCAGTGATGCCCATGGCTTCAGCGGCATCCGGCGCCTTTTCGGCGGTTTTCCACAGGATCGATGCGCAACCTTCCGGCGAGATCACCGCGTAGGTCGAGTACTGCAGCATGTTCAGTTGATCGCAGACGCCGATCGCCAGTGCGCCACCGGAACCACCTTCACCGATGACGGTGGCGATGATCGGGGTTTTCAGGCGCGACATCACGCGCAGGTTCCAGGCAATGGCTTCGCTCTGGTTGCGCTCTTCGGCGTCGATACCCGGGTAGGCACCCGGCGTGTCGATGAAGGTCAGGATCGGCATCTTGAAGCGTTCGGCCATTTCCATCAGACGGCAGGCCTTGCGATAGCCTTCCGGACGCGGCATGCCGAAGTTGCGGCGAACCTTCTCGCGCACTTCACGGCCCTTCTGGTGGCCGATGATCATCACCGGCTGGTCTTCCAGACGGGCGATACCGCCGACAATCGCGGCGTCGTCGGAGAAGTGACGGTCACCGTGCAGTTCGTCGAACTCGGTGAAGATGTGCTCGATGTAGTCGAGGGTGTAAGGGCGTTTCGGGTGACGCGCCAGGCGTGCGATCTGCCAGCTGGTCAATTTGCCGAAGATGTCTTCGGTGAGCGTTTTGCTCTTGTCCTGCAGGCGGGAGATCTCATCGCCGATATTCAGCGAATTGTCATTACCGACCAAGCGCAACTCTTCGATCTTGGCTTGCAGGTCGGCGATCGGCTGTTCGAAATCTAGAAAATTCGGGTTCATAGGCGTCCGTCTTGGGTCGTGTCCCAAATGAGCTTGGGCCGGCCGGTTGTCTATTCGCGCCCTACCTTAAGGGAGAGGCGCGCTAAGGTCGAGATTAAAAATTCAGGTTGCGGGCGAGCGCAGTGATGGCACTCGCCGGTCAACGGTATTGGAGGAAGACGTTGTCTCGCCCGAACTGGTCACGCAGGGCTTGAATCAACGTATCCGCCGGGTCGATCCGCCAGGTCTCGCCGAACTGCAGCAAGGTCTTCGCATCTGGACTTGTGTATTCCATGGTGATCGGGCACGCGCCGCGATGACGCTTGAGCAGATCCCCCAGCCAGCGTAGCTGATCGCCTTTCAGATCCCGGGTCTGCAATTTCAAGCGCAGGCTCTCGGCGAGGTTGGTGCGCGCATCTTCCATGCTCATCACCCGCTTGACCCGCAGGCGCAGGCCGCCGGAGAAGTCGTCGTTGCTGACCTCGCCTTCGACCACCACCATGGCGTCGGTCTGCAACAGCGATTGCGCGGAATGGAACGCCTCGGCGAACAGCGACGCCTCGATCCGCCCGGAGCGGTCGTCGAGGGTGATGAAGCCCATCTTGTCGCCCTTTTTGTTCTTCATGACCCGCAGGGCAATGATCATCCCGGCCACGGTCTGGGTGTCGCGCGCCGGTTTCAGGTCGATGATGCGCTGACGGGCGAATCGGCGGATCTCGCCTTCATACTCATCGATCGGGTGACCGGTCAGGTACAGGCCCAGGGTGTCTTTTTCACCTTTGAGGCGTTCCTTGAGGGTCAGCTCCTTGGCCTTGCGATGGGACGCGTAAACGTCGGCATCTTCCTCGACGAACAAGCCGCCGAAAAGATCGGCGTGGCCGGAGTCGTGGGTGCGCGCGGTCTGCTCGGCCGCCTTGATCGCCTCTTCCATCGCCGCCAGCAGCACGGCGCGGTTGCGGTCGATATTGGCTTGATAAGCCTTTTGTTCGTCGTGGAAATACGGGCCCAGACGATCCAGCGCACCGCTGCGGATCAGACCGTCGAGGGTACGTTTGTTGATGCGTTTGAGGTCGACCCGTGCGCAGAAGTCGAACAGATCCTTGAACGGACCGGCCTGACGCGCCTCGGTAATGGCTTCAACCGGGCCTTCGCCGACACCTTTGATCGCGCCGAGGCCGTAAACGATGCGGCCGTCGTCGTTCACCGTGAACTTGAACTCCGAGGTGTTCACGTCCGGCGCGTCGAGGCGCAGCTTCATCGTGCGCACTTCCTCGATCAAGGTCACGACCTTGTCGGTGTTGTGCATGTCCGCCGAGAGTACCGCAGCCATGAACGGCGCCGGGTAATGCGCTTTCAGCCAGGCCGTCTGATACGACACCAGACCGTAAGCAGCGGAGTGGGATTTGTTGAAGCCGTAACCGGCGAATTTTTCTACCAGGTCGAAAATGTTACCGGCAAGGTCGGCGTCGATGCCGTTGGTGGCGCAGCCCTCAATGAAACCGCCGCGCTGCTTGGCCATTTCTTCGGGCTTTTTCTTACCCATGGCCCGGCGCAGCATGTCCGCACCGCCGAGGGTGTAACCGGCCATGACCTGTGCGATCTGCATCACCTGTTCTTGATACAGGATGATGCCGTAAGTCGGCGCGAGTACCGGCTTGAGGCCTTCGTACTGGTAGTCCGAGTGCGGATACGCCAGCTCGGCGCGGCCGTGCTTGCGGTTGATGAAGTCATCCACCATGCCGGACTGCAGCGGGCCCGGACGGAACAGTGCCACCAGTGCGATCAAGTCTTCCAGGCAGTCGGGCTTGAGCTTTTTGATCAGCTCTTTCATGCCGCGCGATTCAAGCTGGAACACCGCGGTGGTTTCAGCTTTTTGCAGCAGGCTGTAGGTCGGCTTGTCGTCGAGCGGAATAAACGCGATGTCCAGCGGCGGCTCGTTGACCTTGGCGCGGTCGCGGTTGATGGTTTTCAGCGCCCAATCGATGATCGTCAGGGTTCGCAGGCCGAGGAAGTCGAACTTCACCAGACCGGCCGCCTCCACGTCGTCCTTGTCGAACTGGGTCACCAGGCCGTCACCGGCCTCGTCGCAATAGATCGGCGAGAAGTCGGTCAGCTTGGTCGGCGCAATAACCACACCACCGGCGTGCTTGCCGACGTTACGCACCACGCCTTCAAGCTTGCGCGCCATCTCCCAGATTTCCGCGGCCTCTTCATCGACCTTGATGAAGTCACGGAGGATTTCTTCCTGCTCGTAGGCTTTTTCCAGGGTCATGCCGACTTCGAACGGAATCATCTTCGACAGACGATCCGCCAAGCCGTAGGACTTGCCCTGCACCCGCGCCACGTCGCGCACTACAGCCTTGGCGGCCATGGAACCAAACGTGATGATCTGGCTTACCGCGTTGCGGCCGTACTTCTCGGCCACGTAATCGATCACCCGGTCACGGCCGTCCATGCAGAAGTCGACGTCGAAGTCGGGCATCGAAACCCGTTCCGGGTTAAGGAAACGTTCGAACAGCAGATCGTATTCCAGCGGATCGAGGTCAGTGATCTTCTGTACGTAGGCCACCAGCGAACCGGCACCCGATCCACGGCCGGGACCGACCGGTACGCCGTTGTTCTTGGCCCACTGGATAAAGTCCATCACGATCAGGAAGTAACCGGGGAAGCCCATCTGGATGATGATATCCAGCTCGAAATTCAAGCGGTCGACGTAGACCTGACGCTTGGCTTCGTAGTCCTCGGTGGTGTCCTTGGGCAGCAGCACCGCGAGGCGCTCTTCGAGACCGTCGAAGGAAACCTTGCGAAAATATTCGTCGATGGTCATGCCATCGGGGATCGGGAAGTTGGGCAGGAAGTGCGTGCCCAGCTTGACTTCGATGTTGCAGCGCTTGGCGATCTCGACGGTGTTTTCGATCGCGTCGGGAATATCGCTGAACAGCTCGAGCATTTCCTCGGCGCTTTTCAGGTATTGCTGATCGCTGTAATTCTTCGAGCGCCGCGGATCGTCGAGGGCGCGGCCCTCACCGATGCAGACGCGGGTTTCGTGGGCGGCGAAGTCTTCCTGCTTGATGAAACGCACGTCGTTGGTCGCCACCAGCGGCGCACCGAGCTTGTCGGCCAGGGCCACCGCGCCGTGCAACTGCTCTTCGTCGTTGGGACGGTTGGTGCGCTGGATTTCCAGATAGAAACGGTCCGGGAACACCGCCATCCACTCACGCGTCAGCGTCTCGGCTTCGGCCGGGTTGCCGCCGATCAGCGCCATGCCGACCTCGCCTTCCTTGGCCGCGGACAACATGATCAGGCCTTCACTGGCTTCGGCGACCCACTGGCGCTCGACAATGATCATGCCGTTGCGCTGGCCTTCGATGAAGCCGCGCGAGATCAGCTCGGTGAGGTTGCGATAGCCCTTGGCATTCATTACCAGCAGGCTGATCCGGCTCAGCGGTCCGTCCGGATCCTTGTTCGACAGCCACAGGTCGGCGCCGCAGATCGGCTTGATGCCGGCGCCCATGGTGTTTTTATAGAACTTGACCAGGGAACACATGTTGTTCTGGTCGGTGACCGCGACCGCCGGCATGTTCAGGGCCGTGAGCGCCTTGACCAGCGGCTTGATCCGCACCAGCCCGTCGACCAGGGAGTATTCAGTGTGCAGGCGTAGATGAACGAATGAAGCCGGCATAGTGATCCTGTCCAGTTACATAGAGACAACGAGGCCCGGATTGTACCGGGCCTCGAATAAAACATCAGCCTTGCGCCTAAACCTGCGTGAGCACTTCCCGCGCCTCGTAAGCCAGGCGCACCGGGGCGAACGAGCGTCGGTGAATCGGGGTCGGCCCGAGCCGCGACAGCGCTTCCAGATGAACGGGCGTCGGGTAGCCTTTATGGCCACCGATGCCGTAGCCCGGATAGATCAGTTCGAAAGCGGCCATTTCGCGGTCGCGGCTGACCTTGGCCAGAATCGACGCGGCAGCAATCGCCGGGACCTTGCCGTCGCCCTGGATCACCGCTTCGGAACGCATAGGCAAGTGCGGGCAGCGGTTGCCGTCGATCATCGCCAGTTTCGGCTGGATGTGCAGCCCGGCCACCGCGCGCTGCATGGCCAGCATGGTGGCGTGGAGAATGTTCAGCTCATCGATTTCTTCGACTTCGGCGCGGGCGATGCACCAGCTCAAGGCTTTTTCGCAGATCTCGTCGTAGAGCTTTTCACGCTTGGCTTCGGTGAGTTTCTTCGAGTCGTCCAGACCGAGGATCGGCCGGTTCGGATCGAGGATCACCGCCGCCGTCACCACCGCACCGCACAACGGGCCGCGACCGACTTCGTCAACCCCGGCCACCAGTTGCTCGACTTCGGCGACGAGGGTGAAATCCAGGCCCATCTGCATGCTTGTCTTGCTCATCGTGTTTGACCGATCAGGTTGAGGACGGCATCCGCCGCCTGATTGGAGGCATCCAGGCGCAACGTGCGATGGATCTCGTCGAAACCGCGGGTCTGCTCTTCTCCACCGTCGATCAACGGGGAAAGCGTCAACGCCAGCGCCTCGACTGTCGCATCATCCTGCAACAGCTCGGGCACCAGCAAGCGCTGAGCCAGCAGGTTCGGCAACGACACGTACGGGCTCTTGACCATGCGTTTGAGAATCCAGAACGTCAGCGGCGCCAAACGGTACGCCACCACCATCGGTCGCTTGTACAACAACGCTTCGAGGGTGGCGGTGCCGGAGGCGATCAACACCGCGTTGCACGCCGCCAGCGCCAGATGCGATTGACCGTCCAGCAAGGTCACCGGCAAATCACGGCCAGCGAGCAATTCTTCAAGCTGCGCGCGACGCTCGGGATTGGCGCACGGAATAACGAAACGCAAACCCGGGCGCATGGCGCGCAAACGCTCGGCGGTGTCGAGAAACAGCGCGCCGAGACGCGACACTTCGCCGCCGCGACTGCCCGGCATCAACGCCACCAGCGGGCCGTCGGGTAAACCCAGTTCGGCCCGCGCCGCGGCACGATCGGCTTCAAGCGGAATGGTGTCGGCCAGGGTGTGGCCGACGAACCGCACCGGTACGCCCTTCTCTTCGTAGAATTTGGCTTCGAACGGCAGCAGCGTCAACATCAGGTCGCAGCCTTCGCGGATCTTGAGCACGCGCTTCTGGCGCCACGCCCACACCGACGGGCTGACATAATGCACGGTCTTGATCCCGGCCTGACGCAGCTTGAGTTCGATATTGAGGTTGAAGTCTGGCGCGTCGATGCCGATGAACACGTCCGGCTTTTCGGCGATCAGCGTGGCGATCAGTTCCTTGCGGCGCTTTAACAGTTCGCGCAGCCGGCCGAGAACTTCCACCAGCCCCATGACCGACAAGCGCTCCATGGGGAAGTAGGACGTCAGGCCTTCAGCTTGCATCAACGGCCCGCCGACACCGATGAACTCGACTGTCGGGTGCTGTGCCTTGATCGCACGCATGAGACCTGCACCGAGAATGTCGCCGGAAGCTTCACCGGCCACCAGCGCAATACGCAGACTGGCCATGGTCAGCGGGTGATGCCGCGAGTCGACGACAGGATGGAATCACGGAACACCGCGACTTCCGGGTACTGCGCAGCCGGCTCGGCGAGTTCGGCCAGTGCCTGCTCGACGGTCAGTCCCTGGCGATAAACGGTTTTGTAGGCGCGACGCAAGGTGTGAATCGCGTCCTCACTGAAACCACGACGACGCATGCCTTCGAAGTTCATGCTGCGCGCTTCGGCCGGGTTGCCGAACACGGTGACGAACGCCGGAACATCCTTGCCGATCGCGGTGCCCATGCCGGAAAAACTGTGGGCGCCGATGTGGCAATACTGGTGCACCAGGGTAAATCCGGAAAGGATTGCCCAGTCATCCACGTGCACATGGCCGGCCAGCGCCGTGTTGTTGACCAGAATGCAGTGGTTGCCGATGACGCTGTCGTGACCGATGTGCGCGTAGGCCATGATCAGGTTGTGATCGCCCAGCGTGGTTTCCGAACGGTCCTGCACGGTGCCACGGTGAATGGTCACGCCTTCTCGGATGACGTTGTGGTCACCGATCACCAGGCGGGTTTCTTCGCCCTTGTACTTCAGATCGGGGGTGTCCTCGCCTACCGAGGAAAACTGGTAGATGCGATTGTGCTTGCCAATGCGGGTCGGCCCCTTGAGGACCACATGCGGCCCGATCACGGTACCCTCGCCGATTTCCACACCTGCGCCGATGATCGACCACGGGCCGACCTCGACGCCGTCAGCCAGGATGGCGGACGGATCGATGATTGCGCGAGGGTCAATCAAACTCATACTTTTTGTTCCGCGCAGATGATCTCGGCCGAGCACACCGGTTTGCCATCGACCGACGCCTGGCATTCGAATTTCCAGATCTTGCGCTTGCAACTGATGAAGGTCGCTTCAAGGATCAACTGGTCGCCCGGCTTGACTGGCTGGCGGAAACGCAGCTTGTCGGAACCGACGAAGTAATACAGGGTGCCGTCGGCCGGTTTGACGTTGAGCATCTTGAAACCGAGGATCCCGGCAGCCTGAGCCATCGCTTCGATGATCAGCACGCCCGGCATGATCGGATGCGCAGGGAAGTGACCATTGAAGAACGGTTCATTGATGCTGACATTCTTGTAGGCGCGAATTCGCTTGCCTTCAGTGTCCAGTTCCACCACCCGGTCCACCAGCAGGAACGGGTAACGGTGAGGCAGGTATTCGCGAATCTCGATGATGTCCATCATTTCAGGGGGAAGCCTATGTAAAGATTGGGAGCGCGACTGACGTGCACTCCTCTAGCAAATCAACGAGGCAGTCCAGAGGCTGCACACACTTGATATGGAAATGGTATCAGCCATCAGATGAAGCATTGCCGTCAGGGGTCACTTCCCCTACGCGCTTTTCCAGCTGTTTGAGCCGTCGCGCGATGTCATCGAGCTGACGGATACGGGCCGCGCTTTTGCGCCATTCGGCCGCCGGTTGCATGGCTGTGCCGGAAGAATAGGCACCCGGCTCGGTAATCGAGTGGGTCACCATGGTCATTCCGGTCAGGAAAACGTTGTCGCAAATATCAATGTGGCCAACCAGACCGACACCGCCGGCGAGCATGCAGTGCTTGCCGATTTTGGTGCTGCCGGAGATCCCCACGCACGCGGCCATGGCGGTGTGATCACCGACCTGAACGTTGTGCGCGATCTGAATCTGGTTGTCGAGCTTCACACCATTGCCGATCACGGTATCAGCCAGGGCGCCGCGGTCGATGGCGGTGTTCACGCCAATCTCGACATCGTCGCCGATGGTCACGCCACCGATCTGTGCGATCTTCTGCCAGATGCCCTTCTCATTGGCGAAGCCGAAGCCCTCGCCACCGAGCACCGCGCCGGACTGAATAACCACACGCTTGCCAATGTGCACGTCGTGATACAGCGTCACGCGCGGAGCGAGCCAGCCGCCCTCGCCGATTTCGCTGCGCGCACCGATAACGCAATGCGCGCCAAGGGTCACTTGTGCGCCGATCCGCGCGCCAGCCTCGATCACCACAAACGGCCCGATGCTGGCGGTTGGATCAACCACCGCGTCCGCAGCGATCACCGCTGAAGGGTGGATACCCGCGGGCGCTTTCGGCTTGGGATCGAACAAATGCGAGAGGCGCGCATAGGCCAGATAAGGATCCGGTACCACCAGCGCATTACCGGCATAACCTTCAGCGTCGGCTTCCTTGAGCAGCAATGCTGCCGCCTGCGAGCCCGCCAGGTATTTGCGGTATTGAGGGTTTGCCAGAAAGCTCAACTGAGCTGGGCCAGCCTCTTGCAAAGTGGCTAGCCCAGTAATTTGCTTCTCGGGGTCGCCACGCAGGGTGGCGCCGAGGAACTCGGCCAACTGGCCGAGCTTGATGGTCACAGTCATGGGTTACTTCAGCTGATTCATGCGCTCGATAACCTGGCGCGTGATGTCGTACTGCGGTTTGACATCGATCACTGCGCCACGCTCGAACACCAGGTCAAAACCACCTTTCTTGATGACTTCTTCCACAGCGCTGTCCAGTTTCGGCTTCAGTTGCTTGAGCATTTCGCGGTCGGCAACAGCTTTGGCTTCGTTCAGCTCTTTGGACTGGAACTGGAAGTCACGGGCCTTTTGCTTGAATTCCAGCTCCAGACGCTCACGCTCACCTTGCTGCATCTTGTCGCCACCGGCCATCAGACGATCCTGAATGCCTTTGGCGCTGCTTTCCAGAGTCTTCAGTTTGGTCAGTTGCGGACCGAACTTCTTCTCGGCATCCACGGCGTATTTCTTCGCCGCGTCGGATTCCAGCAGAGCCATTTGATAGTTCAGAACGGCAATTTTCATGTCGGCAAATGCCGGGCCTGCCACCAGTACGGAGGCCAGGAGAACCAATTGAGTCAACTTACGCACGATGCACTCCTACAAAATCCATTGTCGTTATCTTGGGTCAGACGCTTAGAACGTCTGGCCGAGGGAGAATTGGAACACTTGAGTTTCAGCGTCATCCGGTTTCTTGATCGGCATGGCCAACGCGAAGCTCAGAGGACCCAGTGCGGTGACCCAGGTCACACCCACACCCACGGAACTGGCCATGTTGCTCAGACTGATGTCGTTGCACTTGGTGTTGGACGACGAACCGTTAGCGTTCGTAGTGTCCTTGCACTGCGAGTCAAATACGTTACCGACATCCCAGAATACCGAGGTACGCAGGGAGCGCTGATCTTTCACGAACGGCAGCGGGAACAGGACTTCCACGCCACCCTGGATCAGGACGTTACCACCGAACGGCAGTGGATCCTGGTCCGGGTCCGCAATGGTGCCCGGGTTGGTACCACGGCTCGGCGTACTGCGCGGACCGAGGGTGCTGTCCTTGAAGCCGCGCACCGAGTTGAAACCACCCGCATAGTAGTTTTCATAGAACGGCAAGCCATCGGTCGAACCATAACCGTCGCCATAACCCAGTTCGGTATGCAGGCGCAGGGTGTAGTTTTCAGTGATCGGCTGGAACAACTGACCACGGTAGTCGAGCTTGAAGAACGACAGGTCGCTGCCCGGAATGGTGCTTTCCAGGGTCAGGCTCTGGGAACGACCACGGGTCGGCAGTACGCCCTTGTTCAGGGTCGACTCGGACCAGCCGGCCGAAGCCTTGAAGTTCAGGTAGCTGTCGCCTTCCTTCTCGACGAAGTCGAAAATCTCGTCAACGGTGTAACGACCGGTGTTGATCGTGTCCTGCTGGGCGGACAGACCGAACGTCAGACGCGAAGTCTCGCTGATCGGATAGCCAATGTTCACACCGGCACCCAGGCTGTCTACGGCGTAGCTCGAGATATCGGCATCGAGTTCATCGTAGTCGGTGGTGCGATAGAACGCGTTGTAGCCCAGGCTCACGCCATCGGCGGTCCAGTAGGGGTCAACGTAGCCGAAGTTGTAGCGGCTCTGGTATTCGCTGCGGGTCAGACCGATGCTGACGCGGTTACCGGTACCGAGGAAATTGTTCTGGGTGATCGAACCACCGAGGATCAGACCGGCACTCTGGGCGAAACCAACGCTGGCGGTAATCGAACCGGACGCCTGTTCTTCTACGGCGTAGTTCACGTCGACCTGGTCATCTACGCCCGGAACAGCCGGGGTCTCGACGTTGACTTCCTTGAAGAAGCCCAGACGCTCAAGACGGGTCTTGGACTGGTCGATCAGGTAGGTCGAAGCCCAGCCACCTTCCATCTGACGCATTTCGCGACGCAGCACTTCGTCCTCGGACTTGGTGTTGCCACGGAAGTTGATGCGATTGACGTAGGCACGTTTGCCCGGATCGACCGCGAACAGGATATCGACGGTGTGGTCGTCATCATGCGGCTGAGGCACGCCGTTGACGTTGGCGAAGGTGTAACCCTCGTTACCCAGACGGCGGGTGATCAGTTCGGAGGTGGTGGTCATCAGCTTGCGCGAGAACACCTGGCCCTTCTGCACCAGCAACAGGGACTTGATCTGGTCTTCAGGGACTTTCAGATCACCGCTGAGCTTGACGTCGCGAACGGTGTACTTCTCGCCTTCGGTGACGTTGACGGTGATGTAGACGTGCTTCTTGTCCGGGGTGATCGACACCTGGGTCGAAGCGATGTCCATGTTGATATAGCCACGGTCCAGGTAGTAGGAACGCAGACGCTCCAGGTCACCGGACAGTTTTTCACGGGCATATTTGTCATCGTTCTTGAAGAACGACAGCCAGTTGGTGGTTTTCAGTTCGAACAGGTCGGTCAGGTCTTCCTCGGGGAACACCGTGTTGCCGACCACGTTGATGTGCTGAATCGCGGCAACGGTACCTTCGTTGATCTTCACTTTCAGACCAACACGGTTGCGCGGTTGCGAGACCACTTCGGTATCGACGGTAGCCGAGTAACGACCCTGCGCTACGTACTGACGCTGCAGTTCGTTACGCACACCTTCGAGGGTGGCGCGCTGGAAGATCTCGCCTTCGGCCAGACCCGACTGCTTGAGGCCTTTCATCAGGTCTTCGGTCGAGATCGCCTTGTTGCCTTCGATCTCGATACTGGCAACCGACGGACGTTCGACGACCGTAATCACCAGAACGTTGCCTTCGCGGCCCAGCTGGATATCTTGAAAGAAACCGGTTTTGAACAGCGCACGAGTGGATTCCACCAGGCGACGATCATCCGCCTGCTCGCCGACGTTCAACGGCAAGGCACCAAAGACGCTACCCGCGGAGACCCGCTGGAGGCCATTGACGCGAATATCAGAGATAGTGAAGGACTCGGCGTGAACTTCGGCGATCATCAATACGGTGAGAACCGCAGTTAGCAGCAGACGTTTCATGAAGTCCTTTCTTATTCCAACTGGCAATAAACAAACTGCCGCAAAATGCGGCAGATTCGCAATTCAGCGAAGCGTTACAGTCGACCCAGATCGTTGACCAGAGCAAGCAACATCACCCCGACCACCAAACTGATACCGATCTGTATCCCCCAACCTTGCACCCGATCCGACAAGGGACGACCACGCGCCCACTCGATCAGATAAAACAACAAATGCCCCCCATCCAGTACAGGAATAGGCAGCAAATTCAGAACCCCCAGGCTAATACTCAGATAAGCAAGGAAATTCAGGAAATCAGCGACGCCCGACTGGGCAGAAGCGCCCGCCACTTTAGCAATGGTTATCGGTCCACTCAAGTTTTTTACCGAGAGCTCGCCGAACAGCATTTTCTTCAGTGAATCGAGGGTCAGAATGCTCATGGTCCAAGTGCGACGGGCGCCCTCGCCAATTGCCGCCAACGGGCCGTAACTGACCTCGCGAATCATCTCCGGTGGCCAGTCGATTGCCTTGACACCCGCGCCCAGATAACCGCTCGGCGCCTTGCTTTCACCACGCGCCGCCAAGGTCACCGGGACGTCGATTTGAGCACTGTCGCGCTCGATGCGCAGCATGATTTTGGTATCAGGACGCGTACGAACGGTATCGACCACTTGCTGCCAGTCGCTCAACGGCTGGCCATCGAGCGCCAGCAAGCGATCGCCGGTTTTCAGGCCAGCAGCCTGCGCCGGGCCTTTCGGATCGAGTTCGGCGAGTACCGGCGGCAACGCCGGGCGCCACGGGCGAATACCCAGAGAACGGATCGGATCCGGCTCATCGGCGCCCTTGAGCCAATTGTCCAGTTTCAGTTCACGCGGCGAATCCGCGGTAGAACCCTGTTCGCGCACCAGCAATTGCAGAGAACCGCTCTCGCCGAGACGCCGTACCAGTTGCAGATTGACCGCCGCCCATCCGGAGGTCGGCTCGCCATCGATGGCGACGATTTCCTCGCCTGCATTCAAACCCGCCGTGGCGGCAATGCTGCCGGACTCGACCGCACCGATGACCGGACGCACCTGCTCGCTGCCGAGCATGGCCAGCACCCAGAAGAACACCAGCGCCAAAAGGAAGTTGGCCACGGGGCCGGCGGCAACAATAGCGATACGCTGACGAACGGTTTTACGATTGAACGACTGATCGAGCTGATCGACCGGGACCTCGCCTTCACGCTCGTCGAGCATCTTGACGTAGCCGCCCAGCGGAATCGCGGCGATCACGAATTCGGTGCCCTGCTTGTCATGCCAGCGCAGCAACGGCATGCCAAAGCCTACGGAAAAGCGCAGAACCTTGACGCCACAGCGCCGCGCGACCCAGAAGTGGCCGAATTCGTGAAAAGTGACCAGCACACCCAGAGCAATCAGGGTGCCGGCAATCATATAGAGCGCGCTCATCTACTTTCTCCGCAATCCTGTTCAGTGCCGCGTGTAGCCAATGTATTGCAAATTCTATCGATCGTGACGCTTGAGCCATTGCCGCGCCAGATCACGGGCCTTGGCATCGGCAGTAAATACCGCCTCGAGATCAGCCAGGGCCACCACCGGTTCGAGGCTCAGAACCTCTTCGATGATACTCGCGATTTCCAGGTACCGGACCCGCCCGTCGAGAAACGCCTGTACCGCCACTTCGTTGGCCGCATTGAGCATTGCCGGAGCGCTGTCGCCCGCCTCGGCAGCTTGCCGCGCCAGACGCAGACAAGGGAAGCGCCCTTCATCCGGTGCTTCGAAGTCCAGCCGTGCAATGGCGAACAGATCCAGCGGCGCTACCCCGGAATCAATGCGCTCAGGCCACGCCAGCGCACTGGCGATCGGCGTACGCATATCGGGATTGCCCAACTGCGCCAGTACCGAGCCGTCGACGTAATCGACCAGCGAGTGAATCACGCTCTGCGGGTGGATCACCACCTCGACCTGCGCAGGCTTGGCGTCGAATAACCAGCAGGCTTCGATCAGCTCGAGACCTTTGTTCATCATGCTCGCCGAATCGACGGAGATCTTGCGCCCCATCGACCAGTTCGGATGTGCACAGGCCTGATCAGGTGAAACATGCGCCAGTTCGCTCATCGGCGTCTGCCGGAACGGACCACCAGAGGCTGTGAGCAAGATCCGCCGAACACCGACCGCGCCCAACCCACGGGCAAAATCCTGTGGCATGCACTGGAAAATCGCGTTGTGCTCGCTGTCGATCGGCAGCAACACCGAACCACTCTTGCGCACGGCCTGCATGAACAAGGCGCCGGACATCACCAGCGCTTCCTTGTTGGCCAGCAGGATTTTCTTGCCCGCCTCAACGGCCGCCAGAGTCGGACGCAATCCCGCCGCACCGACGATCGCCGCCATCACCGCATCGACTTCCGGCGCGGACGCGATCTGACACAAGCCCTCCTCGCCTACCAGCACTTGAGTCGACAAACCGGCCGCACGCAAATCGTCCTGCAAACTGCGCGCGGCGGCCGCTTGTGGCACCACGGCAAATTGCGGCGCATGACGCACGCACAAGGCAAGCAGCTCGCTCAGACGACTGAAGCCGCTCAGCGCGAAAACCTGATAGCGCTCGGGATGACGAGCAATGACGTCCAGCGTGCTCAGGCCGATCGAGCCTGTCGCACCCAACACGGTAATCTGCTGAGGGCGACTCACGGCGCAGCCATCCACAGCAGCACGGCAAATACCGGAATCGCTGCCGTGAGGCTGTCGATGCGATCGAGCACACCACCATGACCGGGCAACAGGTTACTGCTGTCCTTGATGCCGGACTGGCGCTTGAACATGCTTTCGGTCAGGTCGCCGACCACCGAGATGAAAACGATCACGGCCGCGCCAATCAAGCCCTTGAGCAGTTCGGCCACGGTCCAGTCACGCACCAGCCCGACAATCGCGGTAATCACCAGGCTCAGCGCCAGACCACCGTATACGCCTTCCCAGCTTTTGCCCGGACTGACGTGCGGCGCCAGCTTGCGCTTGCCGAATTTGCGACCCGAGAAATAAGCGCCGATATCGGCCCCCCAGACCAGCACCATCACCGCCATGATCAGCCAGTTACCCAACGGGTACTGCTTGATCTGCACCAGGCCCTGCCAGGCCGGCAGCAGAATCAACAGACCGATCACCAGCTTGGTGGCGGCACTGGACCAATGCGCACTGGAACGCGGATAGGTCAATACCAGGTACGTTGCCACGACCCACCAGAGCACCGAAGCGCCCAGCACCCAAGGCGCGAGGCCGGGCAGCACATGCATGATGAATAGCAACAGCGCAACGACCGCAGCAAAACCGACGCGGTACGATTGCGCAGCGAAGCCGGCCAGGCGCGCCCATTCCCAGGCACCGAGGCACACGACCAGCCCGATGAACAGGGCAAAACCAGTGCCTTTAAGCAGGAAGAACCCGCACAAGGCAATCGGCAGCAGGATCAGTGCAGTGATGATTCGTTGTTTAAGCATTAAACCCGGGCTCCAGCTTCGACCTGCTCACTCGTTTTACCGAAGCGACGCTGGCGCGAAGCGAAATCAGCCAGCGCACCGCGCATGGCATCGTGTTTGAAGTCCGGCCAGAACAGGTCGGAGAAATACAACTCGGCGTAGGCCAGCTGCCACAGCAGGAAATTGCTGATGCGGTGCTCGCCGCCCGTGCGGATGCACAGGTCCGGCAACGGCAGATCGCCGGTTGCCAGACAGGTCTGCAGCAGATCCGGAGTGATGTCCTCGGGGCGCAAATGCCCGGCCTGGACTTCACGGGCCAGGCGCTGCGCTGCCTGTGCGATATCCCACTGACCGCCGTAGTTGGCGGCGATCTGCAGGATGAAGCGGTTGGCGCCCGCCGTCATCGCTTCGGCTTCACGCATGGCGGCCTGAAGCTCCGGATGAAACCGCGAGCGGTCGCCAATGATGCGCAGGCTGATGTTGTTGTCGTTGAGGCGCTTGGCCTCGCGACGCAAGGCCTTGAAGAACAGGTCCATCAAGGCACTGACTTCGTCGGCCGGACGCTGCCAGTTCTCACTGGAGAACGCGAACAGGGTGAGCACCTCGACCTTGGCCTCGGCGCACACCTCGATCACCGCACGCACAGCATCCACACCCGCTTTATGCCCGGCGACACCCGGCATAAAGCGTTTTTTCGCCCAGCGATTGTTGCCATCCATGATGATCGCGACATGGCGCGGCACCGCGGACGGCGCAGACTGCTTGGTCTTGTCCATTTAAAGCTCGACCCTTATACGGCCATCAGGTCTTTTTCTTTCTCGTCCGTGGCCTTGGTGATCTGGGCCTCGGACTCTTTGGTCAGCTTGTCGATATCAGCGATGGCACGACGCTCTTCGTCTTCGCTGATTTCCTTGTCCTTGACCAGCTTCTTCAGATCACCCAACGCGTCACGACGGATGTTACGCACGGC
This sequence comes from Pseudomonas sp. 15C, assembly GCF_055484735.1. Taxonomy (NCBI): domain Bacteria; kingdom Pseudomonadati; phylum Pseudomonadota; class Gammaproteobacteria; order Pseudomonadales; family Pseudomonadaceae; genus Pseudomonas; species Pseudomonas sp. 15C. The sequence goes on from NZ_JBUDGD010000012.1 coordinate 91,927, forward strand.
AACACGCGCGTCTTCCGCTGCGCTACGGGCCTGCTTGGTGAAGCCTTTGCGCGTTTCCTCGGTGAGGGCCGGCATCGGGATCAACAGCAATTCGCCAAGGTTGGTCGGGTTGAGGTTCAGACCGGCGCTCTGGATCGCCTTGTCGACGGCCGCGAGCATGTTGCGCTCGAAGGCCACGACCTGCAGGGTCCGCGAGTCCTTGACGGTGACGTTGGCCACGCTGCTCAGCGGGGTGTCAGTACCGTAGTAAGGCACCATGACGCTGCCCAGGATGCTCGGGTGAGCCTTGCCGGTACGAATCTGGCCGAACGCGTGAGCCAGAGACTCCAGCGATTTTTGCATGCGCTCTTTAGCGTTTTTTTGGATTTCGTTGATCATTGTTGACCTTCCTCGATCAGGGTACCTTCAGCGCCGCCATGAACGATGTTCAGCAGGGCGCCCGGTTTGTTCATGTTGAAGACGCGCAACGGCATCTTGTGATCGCGGCACAGGCAGATAGCGGTCAGGTCCATGACACCCAGCTTGCGATCCAGTACTTCATCATAAGTCAGATGATCGAACTTCTCGGCATGCGGGTCTTTGAATGGATCTGCGGTGTAAACGCCATCAACCTTGGTCGCCTTGAGCACGACATCAGCGTCGATTTCGATTGCGCGCAGGCAGGCTGCCGAATCCGTGGTGAAGAACGGGTTGCCGGTACCGGCAGCGAAAATCACCACGTCCTTGGAGTTCAGGTGGCGCATGGCTTTGCGGCGATCGTAGTGATCGGTCACGCCGACCATGGAAATGGCCGACATCACGATGGCCGAGATATTGGCACGTTCCAGCGCATCACGCATGGCCAGAGCGTTCATCACAGTGGCCAGCATGCCCATGTGGTCGCCCGTGACCCGATCCATGCCGGCTTTGCTCAAGGCTTCGCCGCGGAACAGGTTGCCACCGCCGATCACCAGACCGACCTGAACGCCGATGCCGACCAACTGGCCGACTTCCAGCGCCATCCGATCCAGCACTTTTGGATCGATCCCGAACTCTTCCGAGCCCATCAGGGCCTCGCCGCTAAGCTTGAGTAGAATGCGTTTATAGCGAGCCTGATAACCACTGCCCTGCTGAGCCATTGCGAATCTCTCCTGCGGCGTATTTAAAATTCTGTGCGAGCTGTTTACAGCTGCCGTTCACTCTAGCTTGGCGCTGCGTCAGCGCCATCGGAACATGGCTTTGTAAGTCAGTTCCAAGCGGAAACCAATAAAAAACTGGTACCCGATCTGAAAAGAGGCTGCGCGCGTGAGCGGGCAGCCTCTTTCGGCGACAGTTTGAAAACCGTCTTATTGCTTGGCGGCAGCCAGCTGGGCAGCAACTTCTTCAGCGAAGTTGTCGACCGGCTTCTCGATGCCTTCGCCTACTTTGAAGTAAGTGAAGGAAACGATTTCAGCACCGGCTTTCTTGGCCAGTTCGCCAACCTTGACTTCAGGGTTCTTGACGAACGCCTGCTCGACCAGGCTCGCTTCTGCCAGGAACTTGCTGATACGGCCCTTGACCATGTTCTCAACAATGTTTTCTGGCTTGCCTTTGATCTTCTCTTCGTTCAGTTGCAGGAACACAGCTTTCTCACGCTCGATCGCTTCGTCGGAGACTTGCGAAGGCAGCAGGAATTCCGGGTTGCTTGCAGCTACGTGCATTGCGATGTCTTTGGCCAGCTCGACGTCACCGCCTTTCAGGACAACAGCAACACCGATCTTGTTACCGTGCAGGTAAGTGCCGACAACGTCACCTTCTACGCGTACCAGACGACGGATGTTGACGTTCTCGCCGACTTTGGCAACCAGAGCCTCACGAGCCGATTCCTGAGCGGCGATCAGCGGAGCTGCGTCGGTCAGTTTTTCGTCGAAAGCTTTTTCTACGCTGGCAGCAACGAAGTTTTTGAAGTCGTCTTGCAGGGCCAGGAAGTCGGTCTGCGAGTTGACTTCCAGCAGCACGGCTGCCTTGTCATTCGATTTGATGGCGATTGCGCCTTCAGCGGCAACGTTGCCGGCTTTTTTCGCAGCCTTGATCGCGCCCGAAGCACGCATGTCATCAATGGCTTTTTCGATGTCGCCGTCAGCCTTTTCCAGGGCTTTCTTGCAGTCCATCATGCCTTCGCCGGTACGCTCGCGCAGTTCTTTGACCAACGCTGCAGTAATTGCTGCCATTTTCAAATTCCTCTTGGATAGGTTTTCAACCATTCCACCCGATCGAACGGGCGTTCAATTCTTCCCGAACCACCCTTGTTAGCTGCCGCACATTACAAACAGTGCCGTGGGCGCCGACAAATGGTTTTCGAGGTGGCAAAAAGGGGGCCAAGCCCCCTTTTTGCTTACTGAGTCAACGCCAGGGCGTCAATTACTCAGCTGCAGCCTGAGTTTCTTCAGCTGCGAATTCTACAGTACCGCCAGCAACGTTGTTGCGACCGCGGATCACTGCGTCAGCCATCGAACCCATGTACAGCTGGATAGCGCGGATTGCGTCATCGTTGCCTGGGATGATGTAGTCAACGCCTTCCGGGCTGCTGTTGGTATCGACAACGCCGATGACCGGGATGCCCAGCTTGTTGGCTTCGGTGATCGCGATGCGCTCGTGGTCAACGTCGATCACGAACAGTGCGTCTGGCAGACCGCCCATGTCCTTGATGCCGCCCAGCGAACGATCCAGCTTTTCCAGGTCACGGGAGCGCATCAGCGCTTCTTTCTTGGTCAGCTTGGCGAAAGTACCGTCTTCGGCTTGAACTTCAAGGTCACGCAGACGCTTGATGGAAGCACGGATGGTCTTGAAGTTGGTCAGCATGCCGCCCAACCAGCGGTGATCGACGTACGGCGAACCGCAACGTGCTGCTTCTTCAGCAACGATCTTGCCAGCGGAACGCTTGGTGCCGACGAACAGAATCTTGTTTTTGCCCTGGGCCAGACGCTCTACGAAAGTCAGAGCTTCGTTGAACATTGGCAGGGTTTTTTCAAGGTTGATGATGTGAATCTTGTTACGCGCGCCGAAAATGTACTTGCCCATTTTCGGATTCCAGTAACGGGTTTGGTGACCGAAGTGCACACCGGCCTTCAGCATATCGCGCATGTTGACTTGGGACATGATAGTTCCTTGATAAGTCGGGTTTGGCCTCCACGTATCCCAATGACCAACCAATGGCGTCAAGCCAAGGGCACCCAGGTCATCGTGTCGACACGTGTGTGGATTTAAGCCTTTCGGGGCATCCCCGGAAAGCGGCGCATTTTATACCACAGGGTGCGCAGAAACGGAACCCGAAATCTGTATTCGCACCAGGGACATGGGCGCCGCCCCCTTGGAATCGGCCCAAGGCGCACCATTGTATAGAGAGAAGCGATGCACGCCGGCGCTGAATTGCGCCATACGTCTGTTAGAATCGCGTTTTTCGGGTCGCCCATTCCACACCGGCCACCCTGTTTGTATCCGCAAGCGCCGCCGAGCGCAGAGAGAGCCTGTATGACCGTCAACCTCAAAACCCCCGAGGACATCGCTGGCATGCGCGTCGCCGGCAAACTGGCCGCCGATGTGCTGGAAATGATTGCCGAACATGTCAAACCGGGCGTGACCACCGATCAGTTGAACCAGATCTGCCACGACTACATCGTCGACGTGCAGCAAGCGATCCCCGCCCCGCTCAATTACAAGGGCTATCCGAAGTCGATCTGCACCTCGATCAATCATGTAGTGTGCCACGGCATCCCGAACGACAAGCCGCTGAAAAACGGCGACACCCTGAACATCGACGTCACCGTGATCAAGGACGGCTACCACGGCGACACCAGCCGCATGTTCCACGTCGGTGAAGTGCCGGTATGGGCCGAGCGCCTGTCGCAGATCACCCAGGAATGCATGTACAAGGCGATCGAGATCGTCAAGCCCGGCTGCCGCCTCGGCGACATCGGCGAAGTGATCCAGAAGCACGCCGAAAAGAACGGCTTCTCGGTGGTTCGCGAATTCTGCGGTCACGGTATCGGCAAAGTCTTTCACGAAGAACCACAGATCCTCCACTACGGTCGCGCTGGCACCGGCATGGAACTGAAGGCTGGCATGACCTTTACCATCGAGCCGATGATCAACCAGGGCAAGGCCGACACCAAAGTATTGGGCGACGGCTGGACCGCGATCACCAAAGACCGCAAGCTCTCGGCACAGTGGGAACACACGCTGTTGGTGACCGACACCGGCTATGAAATTTTCACGTTGCGCAGCGATGACACCATCCCGCGCATCTCTGCCTGATCAAGTAAACGCGCCCAGCCCCTTATAAAGGAAAGCCAATCGATGCCGCAGGTGGATCCCGAACTCTTCGACCGCGGCCAGTTCCAGGCTGAACTGGCCCTCAAAGCGAGTCCTGTCGCGGCGTTCAAGAAGGCGATCCGCCAGGCCCGCGAGGTCCTCGACACGCGTTTTCGTAACGGTCGCGACATTCGCCGTCTGATCGAAGACCGTGCCTGGTTCGTCGATAACATCCTGCAAAAGGCCTGGGAGCAATTTGACTGGAGCGAAGACGCCGACATCGCGCTGGTCGCGGTCGGCGGCTACGGTCGCGGTGAACTGCATCCGTACTCCGACATCGATTTGCTGATCCTGCTGGACAGCGCCGACCACGAAGTTTTCCGTGATTCCATCGAGCGCTTTCTCACCTTGCTATGGGACATCGGTCTGGAAGTCGGGCAGAGCGTGCGCTCGGTCGATGAATGCGCCGAAGAGGCCCGCGCCGACCTGACCGTGGTCACCAATCTGATGGAGAGCCGCACGATCTGCGGCCCCGAGCGTCTGCGCCAGCGCATGCTCGACGTCACCAGCACCGCCCACATGTGGCCGGCCAAGGAGTTTTTCCTGGCCAAGCGCGCCGAACAAAAGGCCCGCCACCACAAGTACAACGACACCGAATACAACCTCGAACCCAACGTCAAAGGCTCGCCCGGCGGCCTGCGCGATATCCAGACGATTCTCTGGGTAGCCCGGCGTCAGTACGGCACCCTGAACCTGCGCGCCCTCGCCGGCGAGGGTTTTCTGGTCGAAAGCGAAAACGCCCTGCTCGCCTCCTCCCAGGAATTCCTGTGGAAAGTGCGCTACGCCCTGCACATGCTCGCCGGCCGCTCCGAAGACCGTTTGCTGTTCGATCATCAGCGGACCATCGCCGGCCTGCTCGGATTTGAAGGCGACGACGCCAAGCAGGCGGTCGAGAACTTCATGCAGCAGTATTTCCGCACGGTCATGAGCATCGCCCAGCTCAGCGATTTGATCATCCAGCACTTCGAAGAAGTCATCCTCGCCCCGGAAGACGAAGCGCCGCCGCAGCCGATCAACTCGCGCTTCCAGTTGCACGACGGCTATATCGAGGCGCGCAACGACAACGTGTTCCGCCGCACGCCGTTTGCCATGCTCGAGATTTTCGTGCTGATGGCCCAGCAGCCGGAGATCAAAGGCGTGCGCGCTGACACCATTCGTCTGCTGCGCGAAAACCGCCACCTGATCGACGACAACTTCCGCAACGATATTCGCAACACCAGCCTGTTCATCGAGCTGTTCAAGTGCAAGTTCGGCATCCACCGCAACCTGCGCCGGATGAACCGTTACGGCATTCTTGGCCGTTATCTGCCGGAGTTCGGCTTTATCGTCGGGCAGATGCAGCACGACCTGTTCCACATCTATACGGTCGATGCGCACACGCTGAATCTGATCAAGCACCTGCGTAAATTGCAGTACACCCAGGTGTCGGAGAAATTCCCGCTGGCCGCCAAGTTGATGGCCAAGCTGCCCAAGCCTGAACTGATCTACATGGCGGGCCTGTACCACGACATCGGCAAGGGCCGGCATGGCGACCACTCGGAAATCGGCGCGGTCGATGCCGAAGCATTCTGCCAGCGTCACCAATTGCCAATGTGGGACAGCCGCCTGATCGTCTGGCTGGTGCAAAACCACCTGGTGATGTCGACCACCGCCCAGCGCAAGGATCTGTCCGACCCACAGGTGATCCACGACTTTGCCTTGGCGGTCGGCGATGAAACCCGTCTCGACTATCTCTACGTGCTGACGGTGGCGGATATCAACGCGACCAACCCGACCCTATGGAATTCATGGCGCGCCAGCCTGCTGCGCCAGCTCTACACCGAGACCAAACGCGCCCTGCGCCGTGGCCTGGAAAATCCGGTGGATCGCGAAGAACAGATCCGCCAGACGCAAAGCGCCGCGCTGGATATTCTCGTGCGAGGTGGCACCGACCCGGACGATGTCGAGCAATTGTGGGCGCAATTGGGTGATGATTATTTCCTGCGTCATACCGCTGGCGACGTCGCCTGGCACAGCGATGCGATCCTGCAGCAGCCGGTCGACGGCGGGCCGCTGGTGCTGATCAAGGAAACCACCCAGCGTGAGTTCGAAGGTGGTACGCAGATCTTCATTTATGCGCCCGACCAGCATGACTTCTTCGCGGTGACCGTGGCGGCGATGGACCAGTTGAACCTGAACATTCACGACGCCCGCGTCATTACGTCCAGCAGCCAGTTCACCCTCGACACCTACATTGTGCTCGACAACGAAGGTGAGTCGATCGGCGACAACCCTACGCGGGTCAAGCAGATTCGCGAAGGCCTGACCGAAGCCCTGCGTGACCCGGACGACTACCCGACGATCATCCAGCGTCGCGTGCCGCGCCAGCTCAAGCATTTCGCCTTTGCGCCGCAGGTGACGATTCACAACGATGCGCAGCGCCCGGTGACGGTGCTGGAACTGACCGCGCCCGATCGTCCGGGACTGCTGGCGCGGATCGGCGGGATTTTCCTCGAATTCGACCTGTCGCTGCAGAACGCCAAGATTGCGACCCTGGGCGAGCGCGTGGAAGACGTGTTCTTCATCACCGACGCGCACAATCAACCGCTGTCCGATCCCTTGCTGTGCAGCCGCCTGCAGGATGCGATCGTCGAGCAGTTGAGCGTCAACCAGGAACCGGATAACAAGCTGTCCCGAATCAGTATCTGAACCCATCCATTACCCCGGTGGGAAGGAACACTCCGACTTCAGCCTGTTAACCAAAACCCTTGCAGGAGTGAGCCTGCTCGCGATGGCGATGCACCAGCTTGCATAAATATCGAATGTGCGGCCCTCATCGCGAGCAGGCTCACTCCTACAGGTTCGGTGAACGGCTCAGGTCTGGAGTCTTGCCCCACATTGACCGAGGCCCCCATGAACAACGCCCTGAACCAGCTCCAGCCGTACCCGTTCGAAAAGCTGCGCGCCCTGCTCGGCACCGTGACGCCGAACCCGGACAAGCGCCCGATCGCCCTGTCGATCGGCGAGCCGAAACACCGTTCGCCAAGCTTTGTCGCCGAAGCACTGGCGAACAGTCTCGACCAGATGGCGGTGTACCCGACCACTCTCGGCATTCCGGCCCTGCGTGAAGCCATTGCCGGCTGGTGCGAGCGGCGTTTCGGCGTGCCGAACGGCTGGATCGACCCGGCGCGCAACGTGCTGCCGGTCAACGGCACCCGCGAAGCGCTGTTCGCCTTCACCCAGACCGTGGTCAATCGTGGTGACGATGCGCTAGTGGTCAGCCCTAACCCGTTCTATCAGATCTACGAAGGCGCGGCATTTCTTGCCGGGGCCAAGCCGCACTACCTGCCGTGCCTCGACGAGAACGGCTTCAACCCGGACTTCGATGCCGTTTCCCCGGACATCTGGAAGCGCTGCCAGATTTTGTTTCTGTGCTCGCCGGGCAACCCGACCGGCGCGTTGATCCCGGTCGAAACCCTGAAAAAGCTGATCGCCCTGGCCGACCAGTACGATTTCGTGATTGCTGCCGACGAGTGCTACAGCGAACTGTATTTCGACGAACAAACCCCGCCGCCGGGGCTGCTTACTGCTTGCGTTGAACTGGGTCGCCAGGACTTCAAGCGCTGCGTGGTGTTCCACAGCCTGTCCAAGCGTTCCAATCTGCCGGGCCTGCGTTCCGGCTTTGTGGCCGGTGACGCCGATATCCTCAAAGGCTTCCTGCTGTATCGCACCTACCACGGCTGCGCGATGCCGGTGCAAACCCAGCTGGCCAGCGTGGCCGCGTGGAACGACGAAGTTCACGTACGCGCCAACCGCGCGCTGTACCGTGAAAAGTTCGATGCCGTGCTGGCAATCCTCAGCCCGGTGATGGACGTGCAGCGCCCGGATGGCAGCTTCTACCTGTGGCCGAACGTGCAAGGTGACGACGCAGCATTCTGCCGCGACCTGTTTGAGCAGGAACACGTAACCGTGGTGCCGGGTTCGTACCTGTCCCGTGATGTCGAAGGCGTCAATCCGGGCGCCGGTCGGGTACGCATGGCGCTGGTTGCGCCGTTGGCCGAATGTGTCGAAGCGGCGGAGCGTATTCGCGCGTTCGTCACCCGCCACAAATAAACCGTTGCCCGCAGCAGAAGGTCTGATGCGGGCACTGCGGCGGGCTACTTCACCTGCCCCAGATTGGCCTCGCTCATGTCCAGTTCGCCAAGTACTTCTCTGAGGACGTCATCACCGATCTGGTGATGACGGCTCAGGCTGTACAACTCCAGACGCTGCGCCCGCAGCGCCTTCAAACGCAAGCGACGTTCGAGCAGATCCATCTGGAACGCCAACGCCTGAGCTTCCGCAGAATCATTGAACACGTCGAGCTGATGGCGATATTCGGACATGATCCGCGCCTTCAGTTCGGCCGCCAGTGCCGCTTGCGCGGCGTCCTGCGGGACGGCCTCTTCGGTCTCGAGGGCATGAATCGCCGCCTCGGCGGTTTTGCGCCAGGCGTCGCGCACTTCCTGACGACGCTTGTCGTCGGGACTCTTTTCAATACCTCGCAGCAGCAACGGCAAGGCAATGCACGCCGAGATCAGCGACAGCAGGATTACCCCGGCAGCGATGAATATCAGCAGATCACGCTCGGGAAACGCCTGCGCGCCGATCAACATCGGCACCGACATCACCCCCGCCAGCGTCACCGCCCCGCGCACGCCGCCGACCGTCAGCAACCAGCAGGAACGCGCGGTCGGCACTTGCGTCAGCTCGCCCTTGCCACGCAAACGGCGCAGCAGCACCGACAACCGCCAGATGCTCTGCACCCAGACAAAGCGCAGCAACACCAGCGCGAGAAAGATCGCCAGCACATCAAGGCAACGATAAAAAAGCGTTGGCCACAAGGTCGGTTCGTGGCTGACCACGGCCTTGATGATGTCCGGCAATTGCAGGCCAAGCAGCAGGAAAATCAAACCGTTGAAGGCAAACTCCAGCAATGACCAGACACTGCGATTGAGCAGTCGGGTGCTGGTCTGCCGTGGCAGCAGATCGAGCCAACTCTGCATCATCCCTGCCGCTACCGCCGAAAGAATGCCCGACACGCCGAGACGTTCGGCCAGCACATAGGCGGCGAACGGCAGCAGCAACATGAACACCACATGCGTGGCCGGATCGTCCCAGCCGCGAGCGATCATCCATGCGCGCAGGCGCCCGACCAGCCAGCTCAAGGCCACGCCGACGGCCAATCCGCCGAGGGCCACGACAACGAAACTCAGGCCAGCGTTGGTCAGTGAGAACACTCCGGTGATGGCAGCCGCAAGGGCGAACTTGAACGTCACCAGACCCGAGGCATCGTTCATCAGCGCCTCGCCCTGCAATATGTGCATCAGCGGAGTCGGCAAACGATTCTGGGCGATGGCCGAGACCGCCACCGCGTCGGTCGGTGACAACACCGCGGCCAGGGCAAACGCCACCGGCAGCGGAATTGTCGGCAATAACCAGTGAATGAAATACCCGGCGCCGACTACGGTAAACAGCACCAGCCCCACCGCCAGCGTCAGAATCGGCCCGCGCAACTGCCAGAACGCGCGCTTGGGCATGCGCCAGCCATCGGAAAACAGTAACGGTGGCAGGAACAGAAACAGGAACAACTCGGGATCGAGCGCCACATGCAGGCCGAGGGTCGGCCAGGCAAGCAAGGCGCCGGCGGCGATTTGCACCAGCGGCAGTGGCAGCGGAACGATCCGGCCGATCAGACGCGAGACGCCGACCAGCATGAGCAGGATCAGGACAGTGTAAGCAGTTTGCATAAAACGTAGATTCCGGACCATCGACAGCGTTCAATTGCCATATTAACCGCTCAGGATGCGTCTGACCGTTGCACCTATGTCACACGGTTGAGCGCCGATCCCCGGTGGGAGCCAGCCTGCTGGCGATGGCGGCCGCACAATGAGATGGATATCGACTGGCCCGACGCTATCGCCAGCAGGCTGGCTCCCACAGGTTTTGCATTGCCAGATAAAGCCAGGCGCCGCGAAACCGTTTGGTCATGGCATAATCCGACACCTTTTTTTTCCAGCACCTGCAAAGGGGGCGATTCCTTGGCCGTTTCAAGTAAAACGTTGCACCTTTTCGGCATCAAAGCCTGCGACACCATGAAAAAGGCGCGCACCTGGCTCGATGAACACGCTGTCAGCTACGATTTCCACGATTACAAGACCGCCGGTATCGACCGTGAACACCTGACCCAATGGTGTGACGAACACGGCTGGCAGACTGTGCTGAACCGCGCAGGCACGACCTTTCGCAAACTCGACGACGAACGCAAAGCCGATCTCGACCAGTCGAAAGCCATCGAACTGATGCTCGCGCAACCCTCGATGATCAAGCGCCCGGTGCTCGATCTCGGTGACCGAACCCTGATTGGCTTCAAGCCAGATATCTACGCGGCCGCTCTGAAGTAAGCAGCCCGTCACTCTTTGTAGAGGTATTCCCATGTCCCATTCTCTGTTCAGCATCGCTTTCGGTATCGGCACCCAGAACCGTCAAGGCGCGTGGCTGGAAGTGTTCTACGCTCAGCCATTGCTCAATCCTTCGGCCGAACTGGTCGCTGCCGTTGCGCCGATCCTCGGTTACACCGAAGGCAACCAGGCCATCACCTTCACCACCGCCCAGGCTGCGCAACTGGCTGAAGCGGTAAAAGGCATCGACGCCGTGCAAGGCAAGCTGCTGACCCGTCTGGCCGAGAGCCACAAGCCGCTGGTGGCGACCCTGCTGGCTGAAGACGCACAGCTGACCTCGACGCCTGAGGCCTATCTGAAGCTGCACCTGCTGTCGCACCGTCTGGTCAAGCCACACGGCGTTAGCCTGGCCGGCATTTTCCCGTTGCTACCGAACGTAGCCTGGACCAGCCAGGGCGCCATTGACCTGAGCGAACTGGCGGAAATGCAATTGGAAGCCCGCCTGCGCGGCGAGCTGCTGGAAGTCTTCTCGGTGGACAAGTTCCCGAAAATGACCGACTACGTGGTCCCGGTCGGTGTGCGTATCGCTGACGCCGCGCGTCTGCGTCTGGGCGCCTACGTCGGTGAAGGCACCACCGTGATGCACGAAGGCTTCATCAACTTCAACGCCGGCACCGAAGGCCCGGGCATGATCGAAGGCCGCGTGTCCGCTGGCGTCTTCGTCGGCAAGGGTTCGGACCTGGGCGGCGGTTGCTCGACCATGGGCACCCTGTCGGGCGGCGGCAACATCGTGATCAAGGTTGGCGAAGGCTGCCTGATCGGCGCCAACGCCGGTATCGGCATTCCGCTGGGCGACCGCAACACCGTTGAATCGGGTTTGTACGTGACAGCCGGCACCAAGGTCGCGCTGCTGGACGAGCACAACAACCTGGTTAAAGTGGTGAAGGCACGTGAGCTGGCAGGCCAGACCGACCTGCTGTTCCGTCGCAACTCGGAAACCGGTGCCGTGGAGTGCAAAACCCACAAATCGGCGATCGAACTGAACGAAGCGCTGCACGCTCACAACTAAGCACGCAGTCGACTCATTGCAGGAATGAGCCTGCTCGCGATGGCGCTGGATCAGTAGCTGTAAGGTTGACTGACACACCGCCATCGCGAGCAGGCTCACTCCTACAGGGGCAGCGTACACCCCGCCCAATTTCACAGGGCTGAACACATGATGAATCCCTCCCCCTGGCGCGCCGACTTTCCGGCCATCGCCGCTCTGCAACGGCAGGACCAGACCTATCTGGACAACGCCGCCACCACGCAAAAACCGCTAGCCCTGCTCGATGCGCTGACGCATTACTACGCCAACGGCGCAGCCAATGTGCACCGCGCGCAGCACCTGCCGGGCGCGCATGCCACGCAAGCGTTCGAAGACAGTCGGCACAAGGTTGCGCAGTGGCTGAACGCCGCTGACAGCGGGCAGATCATCTTTACCCACGGCGCCACCAGCGCGCTGAACCTTCTGGCGTATGGGCTGGAGCATTTATTCCAGCCGGGCGATGAGATTGTCATCAGCGCCCTTGAGCACCACGCCAATCTGCTGCCGTGGCAGCAATTGGCCCAGCGGCGACAGTTGAAACTGGTGATCCTGCCGCTGGACGCTGACGGTCTGATCGACCTCGCTGCTGCTGTGCACCTGATCGGCCCACGTACGCGTTTGCTGGCGGTGAGTCAGCTGTCCAACGTGCTCGGCGCCTGGCAGCCACTGACTGCTTTGCTCGGCATGGCCAAGGCGCAAAATGCACTGACTGTGGTCGATGGCGCGCAAGGTGTGGTTCACGGTCGGCACGACGTGCAAGCGCTGGGCTGCGACTTCTATGTGTTTTCCAGCCACAAGCTGTATGGCCCCGATGGTCTCGGCGTGCTGTTCGGGCGCAACGCTGCGCTGGAGCGGTTGAAGCCTTGGCAGTTTGGCGGCGAAATGGTGCTGGAAGCCAACTATCACGACTCGCGCTTCCGCCCGGCGCCGCTGGGTTTCGAGGCAGGCACCCCGCCGATTGCCAGCGTGATCGGCCTCGGCGCGACCCTCGATTATCTGGCCGGTCTGGATCAGGAGGCGGTGTCTGCCCATGAGGCGGCGCTGCATGATTATTTGCTGCGCGGTCTCGCCGCGCGCAACGGCATCCGCCTGCTCGGCAAGCCGCAACTGGCGCTGGCCAGTTTCGTCGTCGAGGGGGTGCATAACGCCGATCTGGCGCATCTGCTCACCGAACAGGGCATCGCCGTGCGCGCCGGGCATCACTGCGCGATGCCGCTGATGAAAGGCTTTGAGCTGGCGGGAGCGATTCGCGTATCGCTGGCGCTGTACAACGATTCGGAAGATCTGGAGCGCTTTTTCGAGGCGCTGGATCAGGCGCTGGAGATGTTGCGATGAGCCTGCCGCTGGAAGCGAGCGAAGCGCTGCAGACGTTTCAGAACGCGTCGGGCTGGGAGCAGCGGGCGCGGTTGCTGATGCAGTTTGGTGATCGCCTGTCGCCGATGGATGACGCAGACAAATGCGAGGCCAACCGCGTGCATGGCTGTGAAAGTCAGATGTGGCTGGTCGGCGAGTTGCGCGACGGTCACTGGCAGTTCAAGGCGAGCAGCGATGCGCGGATGATTCGCGGGTTGGTGGCGCTGTTGCTGTTGCGGGTCAACGGGTTGTCGGCCGCTGAGTTGCAGCAGGTTGATTTGCCTGATTGGTTTAATCAGCTCGGCCTGTCGCGCCAGCTATCGCCGTCGCGCAGCAATGGCCTCAATGCCGTGCTCCAGCGGATGAACGACCTGGCTCGATAAAAGCGGCTGCTTCGCAGCCATCGCGAGCAGGCTCACTCCTACATTTTGAAATGCGTTCCCCTGTAGGAGTGAGCCTGCTCGCGATAGGGCCCTCACCGGCAGCATCAAGCGTCAGGCTTGATACGATCCGAAGGCCGCCGCACCCCCGCCACAATCTTGTCCACAGCCTTGGTCGCGGCCACCATGCCGAACGTTGCCGTCACCATCATCACCGCGCCAAACCCACCCGCGCAGTCCAGTTTCACGCCGTCACCGACAAAACTCTTCTGCAAACAGATGCTGCCGTCCGGCTTCGGATAGCGCAGCTGTTCCGTGGAAAACACGCACGGCACGCTGTAATGCCGGGTCACGGTGCGCGAGAAGCCGTAATCGCGGCGCAACGTCGAACGCACCTTCGAGGCCAGTGGATCGTTGAAGGTCCGGTTGAGGTCGCACACCTGGATCAGCGTCGGATCGATCTGCCCGCCCGCGCCGCCCGTGGTGATGATCTGGATCTTGCGCCGCTTGCACCAGGCGATCAGCGCCGCTTTGGCGTTGACTGCGTCGATGCAGTCGATCACGCAGTCGATGTCCGGCGTGATGTATTCGGCCATGGTGTCACGGGTGACGAAATCGGCGACCGCATGCACGGTGCAGTCCGGGTTGATCCCGCGCAGACGCTCGGCCATTACCTCGACCTTGGGCTTGCCGACGGTGCTGTCCAGCGCGTGCAATTGCCGGTTGGCGTTACTGACGCAGACGTCATCGAGGTCAAACAGCGAAATCTCGCCGACACCGCAACGGGCCATGGCTTCCGCCGCCCAGGAACCGACACCGCCGACACCGACGATCGCCACATGGGCGGCGCGCAAGCGTTCCAGGCCTTCGATGCCATACAAACGGGCGATGCCTGCAAACCGCGGATCTTCTGTACTCATGACCATTACCCCAAAAACCGGCGCGCATTATAGGGCTACGCAGCGACAAGTTTTAAGCTGCAAGCGACAAGTGTAAGAACTTAAGTCAGAGACGACTGCCCAATGTCAGGCATTTTCCCGTCAGTTGTACGACTGGTGAAGCGCCGGTGTAGGATGCGCGCCCCTCGGGCGTCTATCCGACCGATCCTTCGTTCCACAGCCTTTGGAACCCGAAATAGCTATGTCATCGCGTAAATTTGGACTCAACCTGGTGGTCGTGCTGGCCATCGCTGCGCTTTTCAGCGGTTTCTGGGCGTTGATCAACCGCCCGGTGTCAGCGCCGAACTGGCCGGAGCAGATCTCTGGTTTCTCTTATTCGCCATTCCAGCAGGGACAATTCCCACAGAAAGATCAGTACCCGACTGACGACGAAATGCGCCGCGATCTGGAAATCATGAGCAAGCTGACGGACAACATCCGCATCTACTCGGTCGACGGCTCGTTGGGCGACATTCCAAAACTGGCTGAAGAGTTCGGCTTGCGCGTAACCCTCGGTATCTGGATCAGCCCCGACCAGGAACGCAACGAACGAGAAATCGCCAAAGCCATCGAACTGGCCAACACTTCGCGCAGCGTGGTGCGCGTGGTGGTCGGCAACGAGGCGCTGTTCCGTGAAGAAATCACTCCCGAAGCGCTGATCGTTCTGCTGGATCGGGTGCGTGCTGCGGTCAAAGTGCCGGTAACGACGTCCGAGCAATGGCACATCTGGGAGAAATACCCACAATTGGCCAAACACGTTGACCTGATCGCCGCCCACGTTCTGCCGTACTGGGAATTCATTCCGGTCGACAAGGCCGGCCAGTTCGTCTTCGACCGCGCGCGCGACCTGAAGAAGCTGTTCCCGAAAAAGCCACTGCTGCTCTCCGAAGTTGGCTGGCCGAGCAACGGTCGCATGCGCGGTGGTGCCGATGCGTCGCCGGCCGATCAGGCCATCTACCTGCGTACGCTGGTCAACAAGCTTAACCGTCAGGGCTTCAACTACTTCGTGATCGAGGCGTTTGATCAGCCGTGGAAGGCCAGCGACGAAGGCTCGGTCGGCGCCTACTGGGGCGTGTTCAACGCAGCGCGTCAGCAGAAATTCAATTTCGAAGGCCCGGTCGTCGCGATCCCGCAGTGGCGGGTGCTGGCCATCGGCTCGGTGGTGCTGGCCCTGTTGTCGCTGACCCTGCTGATGATCGACGGCTCGGCCCTGCGCCAGCGCGGTCGCACGTTCCTGACCTTTATCGCGTTCCTTTGCGGTTCGGTGCTGGTGTACATCGGCTACGACTACAGCCAGCAATACAGCACGTGGTTCAGCCTGACAGTGGGTTTCCTCCTGGCGCTGGGTGCCCTCGGGGTATTCATCGTATTACTGACCGAAGCCCATGAACTGGCCGAAGCAGTGTGGATTCACAAGCGTCGGCGTGAATTCCTGCCGGTGGTCGGCGACTCCAGCTATCGCCCGAAAGTCTCGATCCATGTGCCGTGCTACAACGAGCCGCCGGAGATGGTCAAACAGACCCTCGACGCCCTCGCCGCGCTCGACTATCCCGACTATGAAGTGCTGATCATCGACAACAACACCAAGGACCCGGCGGTCTGGGAGCCGGTGCGCGACTACTGCGCGACCCTCGGCCCGCGCTTCAGGTTTTTCCACGTTGCACCGCTGGCCGGGTTCAAGGGTGGCGCGCTGAACTACCTGATTCCGCACACCGCCAGGGACGCCGAAGTGATCGCGGTAATCGACTCCGATTATTGCGTGCATCCGAACTGGCTCAAGCACATGGTGCCGCACTTCGCTGATCCGAAAATTGCTGTGGTGCAGTCGCCGCAGGATTATCGCGACCAGAACGAAAGCACTTTCAAGAAGCTCTGTTACGCCGAATACAAAGGCTTCTTCCATATCGGCATGGTCACCCGCAACGACCGCGACGCGATCATTCAGCACGGCACCATGACCATGACCCGCCGTTCGGTCCTGGAAGAATTGGGCTGGGCCGACTGGTGCATTTGTGAAGACGCCGAACTGGGTCTGCGCGTGTTCGAAAAAGGCTTGTCGGCGGCGTATTACCACGACAGTTACGGCAAAGGCCTGATGCCGGATACGTTTATCGACTTCAAGAAACAGCGTTTCCGCTGGGCCTATGGCGCGATCCAGATCATCAAGCGCCACACCGCCAGCCTGCTGCGCGGCAAGGACACCGAGCTGACCCGCGGCCAGCGCTACCACTTCCTCGCCGGCTGGCTGCCATGGGTCGCTGACGGCATGAACATCTTCTTTACCGTCGGTGCGCTGCTGTGGTCGGCGGCGATGATCATCGTGCCGCAACGGGTCGATCCGCCGCTGTTAATTTTCGCGATCCCGCCGCTGGCGCTGTTCGTGTTCAAGGTCGGCAAGATCATCTTCCTTTATCGTCGCGCCGTCGGCGTCAACCTCAAGGATGCGTTCTGCGCGGCGCTGGCCGGGCTGGCGTTGTCGCACACCATCGCCAAAGCGGTGCTGTACGGCTTCTTCACCACCAGCATTCCGTTCTTCCGCACGCCGAAAAACGCCGACAACCATGGTTTCTGGGTGGCGATTTCCGAGGCGCGCGAAGAAGTGTTCATCATGCTGCTGTTGTGGGGCGCGGCGCTGGGGATCTTTCTGGTCAACGGCATGCCGAGCAATGACATGCGCTTCTGGGTGGTGATGCTGCTGGTGCAATCGCTGCCGTATCTGGCGGCGCTGATCATGGCGTTCCTGTCGTCGCTGCCCAAACCTGCCGCAGCGCAGGAACCGGCACCGGTCGTCTAAATCGGCACCGATGCACTAAACGGCGGCCAATGGTCGCCGTTTTGCTTTAAGATAACCGCCATTTTGCGGGGCTATCCTGATTCCTGTGGGAGCCAGCCTGCTGGCGATAGCGGTGGAAACATCACCGTTGATTTGACTGACACACCGTCATCGCCAGCAGGCTGGCTCCCACATTTAGTCCGTGCCCACATTCATGATTCCGGAGTTTTCCATGACGGCCCACGCCGACCTTTCGCCGACCCTCCAGCTCGCCATCGACCTGATCCGCCGCCCGTCTGTGACGCCGGTCGACGCCGATTGCCAGAAGCAGATGATGCAGCGCCTGGGCGATGCCGGTTTCACGCTTGAGCCGATGCGCATCGAAGATGTGGATAACTTCTGGGCTACCCACGGCAACGGTGAAGGCCCGGTGCTGTGCTTCGCCGGCCATACCGACGTGGTACCGACCGGCCCGGTCAGCGCGTGGCAGATCGACCCGTTCAACGCGGTGATCGACGAACACGGCATGCTCTGCGGCCGTGGCGCGGCAGACATGAAAGGCAGCCTGGCGTCGATGACCGTTGCCGCCGAGCGCTTCGTCGCCGATTACCCGAACCACAAGGGCAAGGTCGCGTTCCTGATCACCAGCGACGAAGAAGGCCCGGCGCACCACGGCACCAAAGCGGTGGTCGAGCGTCTCGCTGCACGTAATGAACGTCTGGACTGGTGCATCGTCGGCGAACCGTCGAGCACCACGCTGGTCGGCGACGTGGTCAAGAATGGCCGCCGCGGCTCGCTCGGCGCAAAACTCACGGTCAAGGGTATTCAGGGGCACGTCGCCTATCCGCATCTGGCGAAAAACCCGATCCACCTCGCCGCCCCGGCACTGGCGGAACTTGCCGCCGAGCATTGGGATCACGGCAACGATTTCTTCCCGCCGACCAGTTTCCAGATTTCCAACGTCAATTCCGGCACCGGCGCGACTAATGTGATTCCGGGCGATCTGGTGGCGGTGTTCAACTTCCGCTTCTCTACCGAATCGACTGTTGAAGGCCTGCAGAAACGCGTCGCCGATATCCTCGACAGGCACGATCTGGACTGGCACATCGACTGGGCGCTGTCCGGTTTGCCGTTCCTCACTGAACCTGGCGCACTGCTCGATGCGGTGTCGGCGAGCATCAAGACCATCACCGGGCGCGAAACCAAGGCGTCCACCAGCGGCGGTACTTCCGATGGCCGTTTCATCGCGACCATGGGCACGCAAGTGGTTGAACTGGGCCCGGTCAACGCGACCATTCACCAGGTCAACGAGCGCGTACTGGCGGCGGACCTCGATGTGCTGACCGAGATCTACTACCAGACCCTGATCAAGTTGCTCGCCTGATGCTCGCTTGCCCCCTCTGCAGTGAACCGCTCAACGCGGTGGATAACGGCGTTGCCTGCCCCGCCGGGCACCGCTTCGACCGTGCGCGCCAGGGTTACCTGAACCTGTTGCCGGTGCAGCACAAGAACAGCCGTGATCCAGGCGACAATCAGGCGATGGTCGAGGCGCGCCGCGACTTTTTGAACGCCGGGCATTACGCACCGGTGGCCAGGCGTCTGGCCGAACTGGCGGCCGGTTATGCGCCGGATCGCTGGGTCGACATCGGCTGTGGCGAGGGTTACTACACTGCGCAAATCGCCGAGGCCTTGCCGAACGCTGACGGTTACGCGCTGGATATCTCCCGCGAGGCGGTCAAACGCGCCTGCAAGCGTAATCCGGCAATCAGCTGGTTGATCGCCAGCATGGCGCGCGTGCCGTTGGCGTCGGGCAGTTGCCAGTTTCTCGCCAGCGTCTTCAGTCCGCTGGACTGGGATGAGGCCAAGCGTCTGCTGAGCGTGGGCGGAGGCCTGATGAAAGTCGGCCCGACCCGCGGCCATCTGATGGAGCTGCGCGAACGCCTGTATGACGAAGTGCGCGAATACACCGATGACAAGCATTTGGCCCTGGTGCCCGAAGGCATGGCGCTGGCGCACAGTGAAACGCTGGAATTCAAACTGACGCTGGACAAGCCCGAGGATCGCGCCAACCTGTTGGCGATGACACCTCACGGCTGGCGCGCCAGTGCCGAGCGTCGCGCGGCGGTGATCGAACAGGCCGAGCCGTTCGAGACCACCGTGTCGATGCGCTACGATTATTTCGTTGTTCAATAACTTTTGGTTCCGGGCGAGTGCCCGGGGCCGGCTAAATCCGCGAATGGATTTTTTCAGACCCGCAGTGAGGACATCCATGCGCCAACCGGATATCGAGATTTACCTGAAAGACGCCGACGTCGACCACAAGGCCATTTCCGCCTGGCTCGGCGCCGCGCTGGGCCCGTGCAGCGACTGGGTGCAGAAAGGTCAGACTTACAAGTGCAAGGCCGGCACCATCCCGGTGACCTGGCTGCCGAAAGCCGTGGGCAAGTGGAACAGCCTGTACCTGGAAAGTGACCAGACCCCATGGGACGACGACATCGCCTGCGCCCGTGCAGCCTTTGCCGCGCTGAACGTCGAAGTGCGCTGCGCACCGGGGACGTGGGTTGAAGAGGAAGGTGAAGAGACGGCCGATCGCTGGATTCGCATCAGCGCTGATGGTGAAGAAGAAATCACCTGGAAAACGGCTTAGAAGCAGCTGCAAGTTACGAGCTGCAAGCTGCAAGTTCAAGCCGAACTGCTTTGACTTGCAGCTTGTAGCTTACCGCTCGAAGCTGCTTTTAAAGGCCTATGACGTCTTCCGCCTGCAAGCCCTTCTCGCCGCTGATCACGGCGTATTCAACCTGCTGGCCTTCAGTCAGCGACCGGTGCCCTTCGCCGCGAATCGCGCGGTAGTGTACAAACACGTCCGCCCCGTCTTCGCGCTGAATGAAGCCGTAGCCCTTGGCGTCGTTGAACCACTTCACATTGCCGGTTTCGCGTGTTGCCATCTGTTCGTACTCCTTTTTTATTATTGAACGGGCTTTTCGCAGGAAAGCCTCAGCGGAACGTCAGCCTGCGTCCGACGTCCATCAAAGGGCACCGGCAACAGAGCGCCGAGTATATGACAGGTGGAAAAACTCTCAACAGGAGATTACTTCGGTGCTTTTTTGCCGATTTTCACCCAATACGGCAAACTGTCGCCCACTTGAGCAACCGCTCGGTTTTATTCACTCACGCAGAAGCCGTATGACCCGTTCCCCGTTCCGCCGTCTTGTGTTTGGCACCCTGCGCCGACTGTTGTACCTCTGGGTTCGCTCGGAGACGATCAATCA
Source organism: Pseudomonas sp. 15C (assembly GCF_055484735.1). Lineage (NCBI taxonomy): Bacteria > Pseudomonadati > Pseudomonadota > Gammaproteobacteria > Pseudomonadales > Pseudomonadaceae > Pseudomonas > Pseudomonas sp. 15C. The sequence goes on from NZ_JBUDGD010000012.1 coordinate 112,475, forward strand.
GTCGTCGTTCACCCTCAACCTCGACCGCAGTCGTCCGGTGTTCTACGTCCTGCAAAACCCTTCGCTGACCGATCTGGCCGTGGTCGACACCGAGTGCACCAAGGCCGGCCTGCCGCGTCCGGTGCTGGCCGTGTCGGTGGGTGCGCTGATCGAGCCGGCAGCGTTTTTCTACCTGACCCCGGACCCGGACTGGCTCGGTCGTCAAGACAAACGCGGCGCGCCGCCGACCTTGACCCGACTGGTCAGCGCGCTGTCGCAAAACGCCGCCGAAGATGCGCAGATCATTCCGGTCAGCGTGTTCTGGGGCCAATCGCCGGACAGCGAAAACAGTCCGTGGAAGTTGTTGTTCGCCGACAGCTGGGCGGTCACGGGCCGTCTGCGGCGCTTGCTGAGCATCATTGTCCTGGGCCGCAAAACCCGCGTGCAATTCTCCGCACCGATCCACCTGCGCGAGCTGATCGATCACAACAAGGGCCATGAACGCACCGTGCGCATGGCGCAGCGGATTCTGCGTGTGCACTTCCGCAACCTGAAAGCGGCGGTGATCGGCCCGGACATTTCCCACCGGCGCAATCTGGTCAAAGGCTTGCTCAATCAGCCGCTGGTCAAGCAAGCGATCCTCGACGAAGCCGAGCGCGAAAACATCTCCGCGGAAAAAGCCAAGGCTCAGGCCCTGCGCTACGGCAACGAGATCGCTTCGGACTACACCTACACGGCGATCCGCTTCCTGGAAGTGGTACTGAGCTGGTTCTGGAACAAGATCTACGACGGCATCAAGGTCAACCACATCGAAGGCGTGCAAGAGGTCGCTCAGGGTCACGAAGTGATCTACGTGCCGTGCCACCGCAGCCACATCGACTATCTGCTGCTGTCGTATCTGCTGTTCCGCAACGGCCTGACCCCGCCGCACATCGCCGCCGGGATCAACCTCAACATGCCGGTGATCGGCAGCCTGCTGCGCCGTGGCGGCGCGTTTTTCATGCGCCGAACGTTCAAGGGCAACCCGCTGTACACCTCGGTGTTCAACGAATACTTGCACACGCTGTTTACCAAAGGTTTCCCGGTCGAATACTTCGTCGAAGGCGGCCGCTCGCGCACCGGGCGCATGCTGCAGCCGAAAACCGGCATGCTCGCGATCACCCTGCGCAGCTTCCTGCGCTCGTCACGCATGCCGATCGTGTTTGTGCCGGTGTACATCGGCTATGAGCGCGTGCTTGAAGGTCGCACTTACCTCGGCGAACTGCGGGGGGCAAGCAAGAAGAAAGAATCGATTTTCGACATCTTCAAAGTCATCGGCGCGCTCAAGCAGCGCTTCGGCCAGGTCGCGGTGAACTTCGGTGAGCCGATCAAACTCGCCGAATTCCTCGACGCCGAGCAACCGGACTGGCGCCAGCAGCAACTCGGTCCGCAGTTCAAACCGGCGTGGCTTAACGAAACCACTAACCGCCTCGGCGAAAAAGTCGCCCGGCATCTCAACGAAGCCGCAGCGATCAACCCGGTCAATCTGGTAGCGCTGGCGTTGCTCTCGACCACGCGTCTGGCGCTGGATGATCGCGCCATGGCGCGGGTGCTGGATCTGTACCTGGCGCTGCTGCGCAAAGTCCCGTACTCGCCGCACACCACCCTGCCTGAAGGCGATGGCCGCGCGCTGATCGAGCATGTGAAGGACATGGACCTGCTCGCCGAGCAGAACGATGCGCTGGGCAAGATTCTTTATCTGGACGAACAGAATGCCGTCCTGATGACCTACTACCGCAACAACGTGTTGCACATCTTCGCCCTGCCATCGCTGCTGGCGAGCTTCTTCCAGAGCACTTCGCGCATGAGCCGCGAGCAGATTCTGCGCTACACCCGCGCGCTGTATCCGTACTTGCAATCGGAGCTGTTCATTCGCTGGACGCTGGATGAGCTGGACGGTGTGGTCGATCAATGGCTGGAAGCGTTTGTCGAGCAAGGCCTGCTGCGTTTCGAGAAGGACCTGTACCTGCGCCCGGCGCCGAGTTCGCGACATTTCGTGTTGCTGACGCTGCTGTCGAAAAGCATCGCGCAGACCTTGCAGCGTTTCTACATGACCGTGTCCCTGCTGCTCAACAGCGGCCAGAAAAGCATCAGCGCCGAAGAACTGGAAGACCTGTGCACGGTCATGGCCCAGCGCCTGTCGATCCTGCATGGACTCAATGCGCCAGAGTTCTTCGACAAGAGCCTGTTCCGTCACTTCATCCAGACGATGCTCGACCTCGACGTGCTGCGCCGCGACGAAGCCGGCAAGCTCAGCTATCACGAACTGCTGGGCGAACTCGCCGAAGGCGCGGCGAAACGCGTACTGCCGGCGGAGATTCGTTTGTCGATCCGCCAGGTTGCGCTGCATCGCAGTGAAGATGCGGCGGACCTGGTCCCCGCATTGCCGCAGGCCTGACGCAAATCCCTGTAGGAGCGAGCCTGCTCGCGAAAACGGTCGTTCAGTCACTGGAGTTTTTGACTGAACCACCGCTTTCGCGAGCAGGCTCGCTCCCACATTGAAAGGAAATTTACCCATGAAAAAATTGCTGACCATTGCCGCCGCCACGCTACTCAGCGCCTGCCAATCCACCACCCCGGCCGGCAAAGTCGGCCTCGACGGCGAAGTGTTTTACCTGCAACGCATCGCCCTGCCGCCGAGCGCGACATTGAGCGTCAGCCTGCAGGATGTTTCGCTGGCTGATGCACCCGCCGTGGTCCTCGACCAACAGAAAGGCCCCGTCAAAGGTCAGGTGCCGCTGCCGTTCCACTTGAGCTACGATCCGGCGCAGGTCAAACCCGGCCATCGCTATTCGGTCAGCGCGCGCATCGAGGTCAATGGTGAACTGATGTTCATCACCACCGAAAACCACGCCGTGCAACTCGACGGCAGCGACCCGCAGCCGCTGAAAATCCGCGTCGACGCCGTCCGCTAATTCATGTTCCGCCACAAGGAAGCCGCCATGCGCCGCCCTACCCTTCGCTTCGCCGCCATCTGCACCGGCCTGATGATCTCTGCCAACGCCCTGGCCCTGTCGCTCAGCGACCTGTCGCAACAAGACGCCGCCGGCGGCCTCAAGGATGCCCTGACCCAAGGCGCACAAATCGCCGTCAAACAACTCGGCACGCCCGGTGGCTTCAGCAACAACCCTGAAGTGAAGATCGAATTGCCAGGCAAACTTGGCAAAGCCGCTAGCAAAATGAAAGCCTTCGGCATGGGTGCCCAGGTCGAAGAACTGGAAACCGCGATGAACAAAGCCGCGGAATCCGCCGTGACCCAGGCCCAGCCAATCCTTGTCGACGCGGTGAAGAAAATGAGCGTGGCGGACGCCAAAGGCATCCTCAGCGGCGGCAACGACTCGGCCACCCAATACCTGGATAAATCCAGCCGCGAACAGATCCGCACCAAATTCCTGCCGATCGTCAAACAAGCCACCGACAAGGTCGGCGTCGCGCAGAAGTACAACTCATTCGCCGGCCAGGCCGCCGCATTCGGCGTGGTCGACGCGAAGAGCGCCAACGTCGAAAACTACGTGACTGAACAGGCGCTCAATGGTTTGTTCGAGATGATTGGCAAACAGGAAGAAACGTTGCGCCAGAATCCCGCAGCGGCGGCGACGAGTCTGGCGAAGAAGGTGTTTGGAACGCTTTAAGCGGTTACGGCGTGGGGGCGAAGCAACGCGCCTCCGTGCTTACATTTTTGTAGAGGGCTTCGTAAAAAATACACCCATTCCCGTCCCATCTTCCTTCGCTCGAAAACCTGCAATTTAATCAGTCCCTTTAATGCCGAAGCAGCCTCGGCATACGAACAGACAAAGTTTCCCGCCACATTGTTGGAAGTGAATTCTTTTGCAACTCCACTTTTTGCCACTTGATAAACCGCACGCTGTTTCTCTGTCAGTTGCTCGAAAAAGCCTGAACTGATGAGCCAGCGCTCGAAGTCTTCGGTATAGGCAACAGTTCTGCGGTAAACGTCTGTGAATCCAAGCACCGCACGCTGGATGACCGAGCACTGAAATTCGATGAAATAGGTCAGGTCCAGCTCATCCGCCTCGGTGTGTAAATAAGATCGTCCGTATTTCACCGGCGCGTTGCGCAATAGCAAACTGATCGCGATATAGCGAAAAGCTGCGAACTCGTTTTTGAACATCAACCAATAAAACAACGCCCTGGCGACCCGCCCGTTTCCATCACGAAAGGGATGTTCATAGCCCAAGGCAAAGTGCAGCGTGATTGCCTTGATCAGGGGATGCAGATAATTCTTCTCTAGTGTTGAGCCGTCGGACAGGTTGACCCAATTCGACAGTTTCTCCAGCCGCGCAACCAAACCCGCAGCAGGCGGCGGCCGATGCACGGTGTTGCCCGCGCCGTCCTGCACAACGACTTCATCATTGGCTCGGAAAACTCCGGGGGAATATTGCTCGTCATCGATCCCTTCGACACCGACCTGATGGATCGCGGCGATCAACGCCACGCTCAAGGGTTCGTGACGTTGTTCCCAGGCAAAATTCATCATCCGGTAATTACCCAGCACCATGCGCTCGTCGGAGGTGCGCGGCTGGCGCTGATGCTTGAGCATGTCCTTGGCCACCCGTGTGGTGGTGGCCGCGCCTTCCAACTGGCTACTGGCGATGGCTTCATCTTCGATCAGATCATTGAGCAGATAAGAAAAGTGCATCCGCTCACCGATCTGACTGGTCATGTAGTCCAGCGCAGCCGTACTGGTATGACGATCCACGACAGACAGGGTTTTCTGCGCCAGCGGCGTCTGCACATATTTGCTCCATTGCAACGGCTCGCCCAACGGCAACAGATTGATGTATTGCGCCGCCCGCGCCCTCTTCACCAAAGCCCAACAAAGATTCGCGTCCAACCCCGCAGCCCAGCGATAGCGCAGCGCCTCGAATGGCAGGTAACGACCCTGATCATCAAATGGTTTGAGCAACGCAAGATAATCTGCCAAGCGCTCCTTGTGGGGAGAACGAGCCAAGAGATCGAAAACAGGGTCGGTTCTGCCGCTTGATTTCGGTGGCTTCTTCATCGGGACAGACTCAAGGATCGCGGAAAACAGGAGCCGGAGTACAACATTCGATGCGCAGAGGCTCAAGATCGGAGGTTTCTGAAAAAGATGTAGGACGGTGGGAGCATGGCAGAGTAGTAATCGTCGGCTGCCCGGCCGCCTTCGCTTGCAGGCAAGCCCCCACAAAAACCGCGCCCACCATCAGGCCGAGTGCCAGCTCGCCTGCTTTTTATCTCGCTGCTGATCTTGGTCGCCGCCGCCATTGAAGGTTGAGGCTTGAAATCAGTCAAAAATCAAAAGCCCCTCACCCTAGCCCTCCCGAAACGTCGGACCGCCCGTAGGGAGAGGGGACTGACCGAGTTGTGTGGAGTAAGCGCGCCAGCATGCGATATCGAGTCGAATGCAAATTTTGAATCCAACCAAAATCGGCCCCCTCTCCCTCGGGAGAGGGCTGGGGTGAGGGGCGGATGCACCGCAGATCAAAAGCCAACCACCCGCCTCTAACCACTCAACAATGAGCGTTAGCTCGCGTGCTTTTGATCTTGCGTCACCGGCGACGTCGGAAGGCTGAGCGCAGGGATTGATCCGGGCGTGGGAGCGCAGCGACCGTCTGGCGCAGCCAGACACAGCGGAAG